>JANQIJ010000224.1 GCA_028282185.1 Rhodospirillales bacterium | reverse complement strand
TCATCGGCAATTTGGCCGCGGCGCGTTCGAACGCCTCCTTGGCCAGGCCGCCCGGAACGCCGTCCAATTCGAACATGATCCGCCCGGGCGCCACGCGGCACATCCAAAATTCAGGCGAGCCCTTGCCCTTACCCATGCGCACTTCGGCCGGCTTTTTGGAGACCGGCACATCGGGAAAGATGCGGATCCAGACACGGCCTTGACGCCGAATGTGGCGGGTGATCGCCCGACGCGCCGCCTCGATCTGACGGGCCGTCACACGAGCCGGGGCGACCGCCTTCAGGCCGAAGGAGCCGAAATTCAGCTCCGTCCCGCCCTTGGACTTGCCCTTCAGCCGGCCCTTGTGGGCCTTGCGGTATTTGGTTCGCTTCGGACTAAGCATCGGTTCTTACTTTCGTTCTTTCGCGTTGTTCCGGCCGACTACTGCCGGACACCGCCCTGTTCAGCGGCCCGCTTGTCTTGCGCCATCGGATCATGGGCCATGATCTCGCCCCGGAAGACCCAGACCTTGATGCCGATGATGCCGTAGGTGGTCTTGGCTTCGGCGTGACCGTAATCGACATCGGCGCGCAGCGTGTGCAGCGGCACCCGGCCTTCGCGATACCATTCCGTCCGGGCGATTTCCGCCCCGCCCAACCGGCCGGCGCAGTTGATCCGAATACCCTGCGCGCCCAGGCGCATGGCGTTCTGGACCGCCCGCTTCATCGCACGACGGAAGGCCACGCGGCGTTCAAGCTGGTTGGCGATGTTTTCGGCCACCAGGCGCGCATCGATTTCCGGCTTGCGGATTTCGACAATGTTCAGCGAGACATCGCTGCCCGTCATGCGGGCCAGCTGCTGGCGCAGCTTTTCGATGTCGGCGCCCTTCTTGCCGATGACGACGCCGGGACGGGCCGTGTGAATGGTCACGCGGGCCCGGCGCGCCGGACGCTCGATCACCGTCTTGCTGAGACCGGCCTGGCGCAGACGTTTGTCGAGAAACTCGCGCAGGTTCAGATCTTCATGCAGACGATCAGCGTAGTCCTTGTTGGCATACCAGCGTGAATCCCACGTCCGGTTAATGCCTAGGCGCAGCCCGATCGGGTTGACCTTTTGTCCCATTACTCGCTCTCCTCGCGCTCGCGCACGACAATGGTCAAGTTCGACCAGGGCTTGACGATGCGTCCGACCCGGCCCCTGGCGCGCGGGCGAAACCGTTTCATGGTCAGCGCCTTGCCGACGAAAGCCTCGGTCACGACCAGCCGATCGACATCGAGCTGGTGGTTGTTCTCAGCATTGGCGATGGCCGATTCCAGCACCTTCTTTACCTCGCCAGCCACACGGCGGCGGGAGAAGGACAGATCGTTCAGCGCCGTTTGCGCCGACTTGCCGCGGATCATACCGGCCACAAGGTTCAGCTTGCGCGGGCTGGTGCGGATCATCTTGGCGAACGCCTTGGCTTCGGTTTCGTCCAGCCGGCGTTCGGCAGCTTGCTTGCCCATCGCTACTTCCTTTTGGCCTTCTTGTCGGCCGCGTGCCCGTAATAGGTGCGGGTCGGCGAGAACTCGCCGAACTTGTGACCGACCATGTTTTCGTTGACCAAGACGGGGATGAATTTCTGCCCGTTATGGACGCCGAAGGTCAGACCGACGAATTGCGGCAGGATGGTCGAACGCCGGGACCAAGTCTTGATCACCGTGTTGCGCCCGGAATCCCGCGCCGCTTCGGCCTTTTTCAGGAGGTAGCCGTCGACGAACGGACCCTTCCAAACTGAACGTGCCATACCCCGCCCCTCCTACTTGGCGTGGCGCCGACGGATGATCAAACGATCCGACGGTTTCTTGCCGCGGGTCCGGTGACCCTTAGTCGGTTTACCCCACGGCGTGACCGGATGCCGGCCGCCGGAACTGCGCCCTTCACCACCGCCATGGGGGTGATCGATCGGGTTCATGGCAACGCCGCGCACGGACGGCCGCTTGCCGATCCAACGCTTGCGGCCCGCCTTGCCGAGCTTGATGTTGGCCTGGTCGGGATTGGACACCGCACCGACCGTGGCCATGCAATCGCCTCGAACCATCCGCAGCTCGCCCGAGGAAAGCTTGATCTGGGCATAGCCGGCCGCACGGCCGACGAGTTGGACATAGGTGCCGGCGGACCGGGCGATCTGGGCACCCTTGCCGGGCTTCAGCTCGACATTGTGGATGATCGTGCCGACCGGCATGCTGCGCAGCGGCATGGCATTGCCAGGTTTCACGTCCACGCGCTCGCCGGAGATGACCTTGTCGCCAACGCCCAGGCGCTGGGGCGCCAGGATATAGCGCAACTCGCCATCTTCGTATTTGACCAGGGCGATGAAGCCGGTGCGGTTGGGACCATCCTCAACCCGCTCGACCGTCGCGTCCATACCGTGCTTGTCGCGCTTGAAGTCGATCTTGCGGTAGGCCCGCTTGGAGCCGCCGCCGATACGCCGCGCGGTGATCCGGCCGGTGTTGTTGCGGCCACCCTTTTTAGTCAGGCCTTCGGTCAGCTTCTTGACCGGTTTGCCGCGATACAGGCCCGAGCGGTCGACGATAACGAGCTGCCGCTGACCGGGCGTGATCGGCTTGAATGATTTCAGTGCCATGGCCCTAGATCCCCGTGCTCACATCGATTTGCTGGCCTTCGGCCAAGGTCACGATCGCTTTTTTCTCGTCATTCCGACGGCCTTTGATGCCGCGGAAGCGTTTGGTCTTGCCCTTGGTGATCAGCGTGTTGACCTTCTCGACCTTCACGTCGAACAGCTTTTCGATGGCGGCCTTGATCTCAGGCTTGGTCGCATCGTTGGCCACCCGGAAGGTGATCTGGTTGTTCTCGGTAATCAGGGTCGATTTTTCCGTAACGACCGGCGAGCGTACGAGTTCGTACATGCGTTCGGTGCTGACCGTGGTTTTCATGCTGTGGCGTTTCATGACAGGCGGGACTCCAACTTCTCAACCGCCGACTTGGTCAGGACCAACGTCTCCCGCCGTAGAATGTCGTGCACATTGGCGCCGATTTCCGGCAGCACATCGACGTAAGGCAGGTTGCGGGCCGCCAGGGCGAGCTTGGCGTCAATCGCCTCGCCATCAATCACCAGGGCGGAGGACAGGCCCAGGGCCTGGAATTTCTTGTGCAGGTCAGCCGTCTTGTGATTTTCCGGCTTGGCTTCGTCCAGGACGACCAGGCTGCCGGCCTTTGCCTTGGCCGACAGAGCGCTCTTCAGGGCCAGCTTGCGGACCTTTTTCGGCAGGCTGAAACCGTGATCGCGGACAAGCGGGCCAAAAGCCTTGGCACCGCCACGACGGGTGCCGGCATTCTGGGAGCCCTGGCGAGCGCGACCAGTGCCCTTCTGACGGAAGGGCTTCTTCTTGTTGCCAGCGATGTCGCCAATGCGCTTGGTGACCCGCGTGCCGGCGCGGCGCTTGGCGAGCTGCCAATTGACCACGCGGTGCAACAGATCGGCGCGCGGCTCAACGCCAAACACGTCGTCGCTCAGCTCGATGTCGCCCGACTTCTTGTTGTCGAGTGTTGTGACCGGGAGTTTCATTCTTTGGTTTCCTGCTCGTCGGTCGAGGTTTCTTCAGCCGAGGCCTCATCCGCCGGGGCTTCTTCAGCAGGGGCTTCCGCCGTTTCGACCGGGGCTTCCTCAGCCGCCGCTTCTTCGACCTGAGGCTCTTCAGCGGCCGCTTCTTCGACGGCGATCAGGCCGGCGGGGAACGGCGCATCCTCAGGGCGATCGGCTTTGACCGCATCCTGCACGATGACCCAGCCGCCCTTGGGGCCGGGAACCGCGCCGGAAATCAGGATCAGACCACGATCGGCATCGGTCGAAACGACCTTAAGGTTTTGAACGGTCACCCGCTCGGCACCCATGTGGCCGGCCATTTTCTTGCCCTTGAACACCCGCCCGGGGTCCTGGCACTGACCGGTCGAACCGTGCGCGCGGTGCGAAATCGAGACGCCGTGACTGGCCCGCATGCCGCCGAAATTGTGCCGCTTCATGGCACCGGCGAAGCCCTTACCCTTTGAGGTGGCGACGACGTCCACTTTCTGGCCGGCGACGAAATGGGCAGCCGACAGGCTGTCGCCCACCGAGAGCAAGCCTTCTTCGCTGACGCGGAATTCGGCCAGCTTGCGCTTGGGCTCGATTTTCGCCTTGGCGAACTGGCTGCGCTGGGGCTTGGCCACATTCTGAGGTTTGATAGTGCCCGCGCCGAGTTGCACGGCGACGTAGCCATCGGTTTCCGCCGTCTTCACGGCCGTCACTTGGCAGGCATCGAGCTGCAGGACGGTGACCGGGATGTGTCGGCCATCCTCGCCAAACACCCGCGTCATCCCCCTTTTCTGGGCGATCAGTCCGGTACGCATTGCCGTCTCCCAGCCTTAGAGTTTGATCTCGACATCGACACCGGCCGCCAGGTCGAGCTTCATCAGCGCATCGACGGTCTGGGGCGTGGGGTCGACGATATCGAGCACGCGCTTATGGGTCCGAATTTCGAACTGTTCGCGCGACTTCTTGTCGATGTGCGGCGAGCGCAACACGGTGTATTTCTCGATCCGCGTCGGCAGCGGGATCGGTCCCCGCACCTCGGCGCCGGTGCGCCGCGCGGTCGACACGATCTCGCTAGTGGATTGATCCAAAACGCGATGATCGAACGCCTTCAGGCGTATGCGAATGTTCTGGTTGTCCATCGTTTCTGTCTCTCGGCGCTCGATCCGTGCTGCAATCAAAAGCCCCGCCGATCTTTACGGATTGGCGGGGCTGTTTCTGGTCCCTATTCGACGATGGAGGCGACGACGCCTGCGCCGACGGTGCGGCCGCCTTCGCGGATGGCGAAGCGCAGGCCTTCATCCATGGCAATCGGCGCAATCAGCTCGACTTCCATCGTGGCGTTGTCGCCCGGCATCACCATCTCCGTGCCTTCCGGCAACGTCACCACGCCCGTCACATCCGTCGTCCGGAAGTAGAACTGCGGACGATAGTTGTTGAAG
>JANQIJ010000211.1 GCA_028282185.1 Rhodospirillales bacterium | reverse complement strand
ACTCGGCCAGCGCCCAGCCGAAGATCAAGGCGCTCACGATCATTCCGACAAGCAGCATGACATACATAAGCCCCACGACGCGGGGCTGGTCTTCCTGGGGCGTCAGGTCGGTGGCCAATGCGAGGCCGGCGGTCTGCACGACATGGGCGCCGGCACCGACCAGAAGGAAAGCCAGTCCGGCGGCCATCTGACCGACCCAGACCGGATAGGTCGCGGCGTCGCCCTTGCCGGCCAGGACCAACAAGGCGAACGGCATGATGGCGAACCCGCCGAATTGCAGCAACGTGCCTTTCCATATGAACGGCACCCGGCGCCAGCCGAGGGCACAACGGTGGGTGTCCGATTGATGACCGATAAGTGCCCGGAACGGCGCGAAGACCAGGGGCAAGGCGATCATCACGCCAACGATCGTCGCCGGCACGCCGAGTTCGACGATCATCACGCGGTTCAACGTTCCGACCAGCAAGACCAGGGTCATGCCGACGGAAACCTGGAAAAGAGAAAGCCTGATCAGCCGCGCAAGCGGCAAATCGGGCGTGGCGACATCGGCGAAGGGCATGAACCGGGGGCCGAGGGAGACCCAACCCGCAATCAACCTTTCCCCGAGATGTCTCATGCAAGCCCCCCATGACCCCCCATAGGCGCCATCGGCCCTGGCGCTACTTGTCCTTCAGCAAGGTCGGCATGCCGAGAAGCGCCGACAGCGGTGCCGCGCTCTTGGACAGCAAGGGGAAACCGAAGCTGGTAGAACGGCCTGGCTTGGGCGAGGTCAGCTTGGCCTTGCCCTTGGAATCCTTGCTCAGAAGCGGCAACCCGAAGCTGGTGTTCCAGGGCCGTTTCGGCGTGATCAGCCTCGCCTTGCCCCGCGAATTCTTGCTCAGCATGGGCATGCTGAAGAATTGCTGCGTGAAGTGCCAGTTGCCGGAGAGGAGCTCCGATGACGCCTGGAAAGTCGTGAGGGTCGGCATGCCGAAGATATCGGAGAACGGCGACGGGTCCCGGGTCGGGTAAGACTTGAGCAAATGGGTATCCACCGCACCCGCGTCGTCCATGATCTCCATGGCCTTGACGCTCCAACCGTAGGGCACGTTCACGCCAACCACATGGCGGCCCTGCTTGAGGGCTTGAACGCAGGTGTAACTGAACCCGCCTGGGATCTGGCCGGCGTCCACGGCGGCGCGAACCACCACCTCTTCCCGGCCGGTCGCACCGGCAGGCGAGAGGATTTGGCTGTCCTCCAACCCGTTTTCTGCAAGATCGGCAACCGCGGCCCGCGCCGCGTCTTCCGTCGCGAATAGTCTTACGTTCGCTGTCATCAGCGTCCTCCTGCCGCAACCCGGCGGGAGGGGCGGCTTGTAATAGACGCCACCTCAACCGGATCGATCAGCACTGGCCGCTTCGAACGAAGCGACCGTTTGCCCAAGTCTACCAGAGGCCTTAGCTGCCCTGGAAGAACTTCGCCATCCAGTCCGTGCTGCTCAGGACCGAGTAATGGACGATCAGCGAAATCGTGGCAACAGCGCCCAAGAACAGCGGCAAGCCGACGGTCGGATTAACGACGCACCAAATTCTACCCTGATTCATGACTTACCTCCTCTTAGCCGAGCCACGGCGAATAAATGTAGGCGAGGACATGCGCCAGAAGCGCAATGAAGAAGAACACACGGGAGCCGTCAATGACGTGCTTGTGCAATTCTTCGGATTCCCGAATGGTCAATCCCGTCGGCCAAATCCGATCAGGATCGTCGATATCAGCGGTTTGTCTTTCCGTCATAGCTACCTTCCCCTCTCTTGAGAGTCTTGAGAAAACGCCTGTTGTAGGACTTGGAACTCTAGCGGCGACACTCATGACTGTCAAATAAAAATAACATTTTATGATGTCTGTTTTAATTTACTTTAAGGCGTCAAACAGCCTTTTCCGATTACCCGCCAAGGCATGCGTGAATGTCGTCTGGCGACAGGCGATGATCCGAGCGCAGCTGGTTTCTCGCATCCGTATTCGGATATTGTTTTCGGGTGATTACGAGCCTCCGGAACAGATACAACAGCTTTGCGGGTCGAACCGCGCGGGGCCGTGGATGAACCGGGTCATTCGTTCAAGGAATACCTGACCGAGACCGCTCCGGTTCCGGCCGGCCGGCAACGCCCGCCGTCGACGGACCCGAGAAACGCATATAATTCAGATCATCAGGCCTCTCTGAGCGCCTAAGCCACCGGTCATTCACCCGGCCGGATCGTCGCTGTCTGCTGCGGTTTCAAGGACTTCCACGGGCGTCAAGGCGCTTCTTCAGGCTTGATATCCGGCCTTTGTGGCCCGGCAACTTCGGCGGCTGAGCGATCGTCGGCAAAGGCCAGTTGGTCGCCCTTGTCGTCGATGGTGATCGGCGTCGACGCAACGGGCAGTTGCTTGAGAACCTTCATCTCGCTCATCTTGAGCGAGCTTTTGCCCTTGACGGATTTTTCGAGATCAGAGGAAAACGCCTTGCCGGAGCCGTCGATGGTCACCAGAGCGTCGCCGGCATGACGGTTTGCTTAACCGCCTGCGCGTGGCGACCCGCAAGGGGCGCGGCTGGAATCACGGGCGGCGACTAAGCCTTGGCCTCGCGCACCACGTGGACCGAACAATGGGCGTGGCGCACGACCCGGCCGGCGACCGAGCCCAGGAAATAGTCCGTCAGATCCGGGTCGTGGGAGTGGATGACGATCAGATCGGCTTGCCGCTCGCTCGCCGTTTCCAAGATGACCTTCGCAGGCGCGCCGTCGCGCACGATGCAACCGGCCAGGCCGTGGTCGGCGGCCAAGGCCTCGGCCGCCTGGCGCGCCTCCTGTTCGCGCTTGGCCAGAACGCCTTCCGGCATCTCAGCGGCGATGTGGGCCTGGAAGGATTCCAGCGCATGAACCAGGGTGACCTCGCCGCCGAACTGTTCGGCGATCCGCTTGGCCGTTGAAATAACGGTGTCGTTGCCGCCATGGCGGGCGATGTCCACCGCGACCAGGATGGTGTTCATGGGTATCTCCTCTTTCTCCCTGTCGGTCCCGGGACCGGCCGGTCCGCTGCGGATCGTCTGCCCGCCGGTCCCTTGGTTATAGAGAACGGGGCGCCGAAGCGCCAAGCCTCACATGCCCGCCAGGCCTCCGTCCGGTCACCGGGCCGCGTCCTCGCGGATCATGTCCGACGCCTTCTCGCCGATCATGATCGCCGGCGCGTTGGTATTGCCGGAAACGATCGCCGGCATGATCGAGGCGTCGGGGACGCGCAGGCCGGCGATACCCCGGACGCGGAGCCGTTCATCGACCACCGAGGTCGAGTCGATGCCCATTTTGCAGGTGCTGGTCGGGTGATAGATGGTTTGCGAAATATTGCGTGCGCAATCGAGCAACTGCTCGTCGGTTTCGACCCCCGGTCCGGGCAGGTGCTCGCGGACGATGAACGGTTTCAACGCCTTGGTGTCGACCAGGCGGCGGGTCATCTTCAGTGCGTCGACCGCCGTCTGTTGATCCGTCGGCGTCGCCAGATAATTGGGATGGATCGCGGGATAGACCGTCGGGTCCGGCGAGGTGATCTCGATCCGGCCCTTGCTTTCCGGGCGCAGCTGACAGACCGACATGGTGATCCCGGGAAACGGGTGCATGACGATGCCCGGCTTGTCGGCGCTGAGCGGTTGGAAATGGTATTGGATGTCCGGCGTTTCCTTGTCCGGTTGCGATTTGCAGAAAATCGCCACCTGGCTGGCGCCCATGCTCATCGGACCGCCCCGGGTAAACACGTATTGCATGCCGATCCGCATGCGTCGAAGGAAGCTGTTGATCTCTTCGTTCAAGGTCGGGACATTGACTTCATAGACGGTGCGGATCTGCAGGTGGTCCTGCAGGTTCTGGCCGACGCCCTGAAGGTCGCGGACCATGGGAACGCCGAGCTTCTGCAACAGCTCGCCGGGGCCGATCCCGGAGAGCTGCAGGATCTGCGGCGAACCGATGGCCCCGGCGCTGAGCACGACCTCGCCCCCGGGACGCAGCCCGAAGCGGCGGACCCTGCCCTTCTGCGAAACCTCGATCGCCACGGCCCGGCCGCCTTCCGTGATCACCCTGTGGGTCAGAGCATGGATTTCGATGTCCAGATTCCGCCGCCCCTTGACCGGGTTGAGAAACGCCTTGGCCGATGAACAGCGAAAACCAGCCCGCGCGGTCTGCTGGTAATAGGAGGCGCCTTCCTGGCGGGCGCCGTTGTAATCGGCGTTGCGCGGTATGCCGATTTCCTCGGCCGCGTCGATCAGCGCCTCGCAGATGTCGCGCTTGGCCCGCATGTCCTGAACCGACAGGCCGCCGCCGCCGCCGTGGAATTCGTCGGCTCCGGTTTCGCGATCTTCCGAGCGCTTGAAATAGGGCAGCACGTCGTCATAGGACCAACCGGCGTTGCCCAGCTGGCGCCAATGGTCGTAGTCCTCTTTTTGCCCGCGCACGTACAACAGCCCGTTGATCGAACTCGACCCGCCCAACCCCTTGCCGCGCGGCCAGTCAATGGAACGACCGTTCAAACCGGGATCGGGCTGGGTCTTGTAACACCAATCGGTCGTCGGGTTGTGCAGGGTCTTGAAATAGCCGACCGGAATGTGAATCCAGGGGTTCCGGTCCTTGCCGCCCGCTTCCAACAACAGCACCCGCTTGGCCGCGTCAGCGGACAGCCGGTTGGCGACGACACAGCCGGCGGACCCGGCGCCGACGACGATGAAATCGTAGCTATCGCCATCGAAGGCATTCATGCGGTCGCCCTCCCTTCAGGCACCAAGATCAGCGTTGCGGAAAATCCATGTGAAAGGATCGTTGCAGAATTCAATAAATTTTGCAATAATGATACGCAGAAGTCTCAATAATGATAATTTATAAGACTTCTTCGGTATCGCATCCGGCATCCTGCCGCGCGACAAACTGGTTTTTTGGGAGAACAAACACCATGAGATTCAAGACACTATTGGCGTCGCTCGCCGTCGCGGCCGTCGCCTTGGCGCCCTTCGCGCTGGTCAACCCGGCGGAAGCGAAGAAGGTCAAGATTCGCGTCCAGTCGGTGATCCCGACCAAGGCGGACGAGGTGACCATGCTGAAGGACTACGCCAAGAACGTCGCCGCGCTGACCAACGGCGAAGTGCAGATCGAAGTCCTGCCGGCGGGCGCCGTGGTCGGCGTCAAGGAAACCCTGGAAGCGGTCGACAAGGGCCTGGTCGAAGGCGGTTTTGCCTGGACCCACTATTGGTCCGGGTATCATCCGGCGGCGATGCTGTTCGGTTCGCCCGTGGCCGGCGCCGGCGTCGGCATGGATAACATCGCCTGGGTCAGTTGGTATCAATTCGGCGGTGGCCGTGAACTGTATGACCAACTGTGGAAAGAGATGGGCATGAACGTCAAGGGCCTGATGCTGCAGCCGGTCGGCCCGGAAGCGCTCGGTTGGTTCAAGGAACCGATCAAATCGATGGACGACTTCCGCAAGTACCGGTTCCGCACGCCCCCGGGCATCCCCGGTCAGACCTATAAGGACATCGGCGTCGCCGCGGTCGCCATGGGCGGCGGCGACATCCTGCCGGCCTTGGAAAAGGGCGTGATCGACGCCGCCGAATGGTGCTGCCCGAAACCGGACAGCGTGTTCGGCTTCCAAAAGGTCTTGAAGCACTATTATCTGCAGGGCCTGCACCAGGTCGTGGTGAACGCCGACATGTACATCAACGGCGACGTCTGGAACAGCCTGACCCCGCACCAGCAGCAGGCGATGGAAATCGCCGCCGACGCATCGCTGTCCCGGGCCATGAGCTGGCGAATCTACGAGAACGGCAAGGCGCTCAAGTACCTGACGGAAGAACACGGCGTCCAGCTCCACGACACCCCCGCCGACTACTTCACCGAATACATGGCGGCGGCGAAGAAGAGCTTGGAAACGAACGCGGCCGAGAACGCTTTCTTCAAGAAGGTCTGGGATTCCCAGAAGGCCTTCGCCGAGGTGGCCGTACCGTTCTGGGCCGGCGCCCAGATGTCCAACGCATCCTTGGGCATGGCCTTCGCCAAGGGCAAGAAGTAGGCGGCTTGCCGCGGTCCGACGCAACACGGGGGGCGGTCCGCCCGCCCCCCGCTGTTCGGACCCTTCGCGCGCGTTGACGCCCAGGTTCCCGCAGCGCGCAAACGCCTAAACCAATGTCTTGATGCGGCCGGCGGCCAACGCCGGTACGGTCATCCGGGCGCAACGACGCCCTAAGGGGGAGACATGGCAGAAGAAGAACTAAATCCGGGCGATCTCGACATCTCCGACGAGATGATCGCCGAACGGCGGGGCGACCCGTCGGGCAAGATGCCCGACGACATGGCCCGGTGGATGGCCACGACCATCCAAGGCATCGACAAGTTCAGCCTTTGGGTCGGCCGCATCGTTTGCTGGCTGACCGTGCCGTTGATCGGCGCCATGGTCTATGAGGTCACGGCACGTTACGTCTTTGTCGCGCCGACCATGTGGGCCTACGACATTTCCCGGATGCTTTACGGCGCCCTGTTCATGCTGGGCGCGGGTTACGCGCTTTCCAAGGGCGTCCATATCCGCGCCGATTTCATTTATCGCAATTGGCCCGACCGGGTGCAGGGGCGGATCGACCTCACCCTCTACGTCCTGCTCTACTTCCCGGGCATGTTGGTGTTCCTCTGGATGGCGACGGACTTCGCGGCGCTCAGCTGGATCCGCGGCGAAAAGGGCATGGACACGGCCTGGATGCCGGCGATGGCGCCGATCAAGACGGCCCTGCCCGTCGGCATCGCGCTTTTGATCATCCAGGGCGTTTCGGAAACCCTGAAAAGCTACTACGCCGCGACCCGCGGCCGTTGGCCATAGGCGCGCACGACCATGGAAAACGAAATTCTCGGCCTCATTCTGATCGCGGTCATGCTGTTCGCGATCTTCGTCGGCTTCCCCATTTCCTTCACCCTGATCTTCCTCGGCTTCGTCTTCGGCTATATCGGCTTCGGCAAGGTCGTGTTCTACCTGATGACCTTCCAGTTCTCGAACGTCATGCTCGAGCAAACCCTCGCCGCCGTTCCCTTGTTCATATTTATGGGGATATTGATGGAACAGGCGGGGTTGATGGAACGATTGTTCGCGGCCGTGCAACTTATGCTATCTCGGGTTCGAGGGTCGCTCTATCTTGCCGTGCTTTTCGTCTCCACCATTTTCGCCGCGGCCACGGGGATCGTCGGCGCTTCGGTGACGATCCTCGGCATCATGGCGGCGAAGACGATGAACCGTTCGGGCTACGACGTCAAACTGGCCGCCGGGACGATTACCGCAGGCGGCACGCTGGGCATCCTGATCCCGCCGTCGATCATGCTGGTGGTCATGGGACCGGTTCTGGAAGTCCCGGTCACCGATCTGTTCGCCGCGGCGATCGTCCCCGGCATCATGATGGCGTTCCTCTACGCCGCCTATGCCATCGGCCGCTGCTTGCTCAATCCGGAACTGGGGCCGGCCCTGCCGGAAGAAGACCGGGCGGAAAGCATGGCCTATGTGGTCAAGGAGTTCCTGCTGGGCCTGGTGCCGCCGGCATTGCTGGTGTTCTCGGCGCTGGGCAGCATCATGTTCGGCCTGGCGACCCCGACCGAGGGCGCCGGCTGTGGCGCCTTCGGTGCGTTGCTGCTGACGCTCGCCTATCGTCGGATGACGCTCGCCAAGTTCCAGGAAGCGTTGATCAAGACGCTGGAAATCACCGCCTTGATCCTGATCCTGGTCGCCGCCTCGAACTTCTTCGGCGCCGTGTTTTCACGCCTCGGCACGCCGACCATGTTGACCGAACTTCTGCTCGGCCTCGACATGCCGCCGATGGTCCTGCTGATCATGATCATGGCGCTGATATTCTTGTTGGGATGGCCCCTGGAATGGGTGCCGATCGTCCTGATCATCGTCCCGATCCTGCTGCCGCTGATCGAGCAGTTGGAGATCAACCTGGTCTGGTTCGGCATCCTGGTCGCGGTCAACTTGCAAACCGCCTGGCTGTCGCCACCGGTGGCGTTATCGGCCTACTTCCTAAAAGGGGTCGTGCCCGAATGGGACCTGAAGGACATTTATATTGGAATGATGCAGTTCATGGTGATTCAATTGATCGGCCTGATCCTGATCCTGTCCTTCCCGCAGATTGCCCTTTGGTTGCCGGAGTACCTCTATGGCGGTAAATAGGCGGCGCGCGGAATGATGCGACGGCGCCCACGCAACGACCACGGAATGGTGAATGGCGAAAACACCCGACGACATGGGATCCCGATCGATCCGGGGCTTGGCGATGATCGAGGCCCTGGCCGGCGCCGAGCGTCCGCTCAGCGCCGCAGGGATCGCCAAGGCGACGGGCCTGCCCCGGGCGACGGTGCATCGGCTCTGCGGCCTGTTGGTCGACACGGGGTTCCTGGCTCCGGCCCCGGCGGGCGACGGCCTGACGATCGGCGACCGGGCGCGCGACCTGGCGCTGGCGATCATCGCCGCCGACATGGGCCATGCCCATCGCCACCGCATCCTCGCCGACCTGTCGAAGGAACTGGGTGAAACCTGCAACTTCAACATCCCCATGGGCGGAACCATGCGCTATGTCGACCGGGTCGAGGCCGAATGGCCGCTGCGCACCCAGTTGCCGGTCGGCACGCAGGTCCCGCTGCATTGCACGGCAAGCGGCAAGCTTTATCTGTCCAGCCTGCCCAAGGCGCGGCGCGAAAAATTGGTCCACGCAATCGCCTTGGAGCCCCACACACCGCGCACCCTGACCAGCCCGGCGGCCCTGTTGGACAGCCTTGAGCGCATCCGCAAGGACAAGGTCGGAACCGACGACCAGGAGTTTATCGACGGCATGGCTGCGGTCGCCGTTCCGGTGCTTGACGCCAAGGGACGGCTGGCGGCGACCCTGGCCTGTCACGGACCGACCGTGCGCATGCCTTTGGAAAAAGCCCTGACCTTCGTCCCGGCGCTGCGCCGCGCGGCGGGCAAACTGTCGCACATGGGATGAACGACGACACCTGAACCCCCGGCCACACGGCCCAATCGAAACCGCGCGGAAACCCAAGGAGAGCGGATCATGGCGAAAATCGGATTTGTCGGCCTCGGCCAGATGGGCGGCGGGATGAGCCTCAACCTGATCAAGGGCGGCCACGACCTCAAGGTCTTCGACCTGTCCGCCCCGGCGGTGGCCGGCCTGGTCGAGGCCGGCGCCGAGGCCGCGCCGAGCGCCCGTGAGGCCGCGACGGGCATGGACGCCGTGTTCACCATGCTGCCGATCGGCGCGATTGTCGAACAGGCGGTGTTCGGCCCCGCCGGGATCGCCGAGGGTATTTCCAAGGACGCCGTCTATGTGGACATGAGCACGATCCTGCCGGACGAGACCCGGTCCATCGGCGGGCGGCTGGCCGACCAGGGCATCGCCATGGTCGATGCCCCCGTCGGCCGAACCTCGGCCCATGCGGCGGCCGGCACCTCGCCCTTCATGGTCGGCGGCGCCACCAAAGACGTCGCCCGGGTCACCCCATATCTGGAATGCATGGGCGAAAGCATCACCCATTGCGGCCCGCTGGGCGCCGGGGCGACGGTCAAACTGGTCAACAACTACATTTCCGCCGTCTGCAACCTGGCAACGGCCGAGGGCATGGCGCTCGGCCTCGCCGCCGGCGTCGATCAAGACACCATCGTCGAGGTCATCTCGCAGACCCCGGCGGGACTCGGCCATATCACCACCACCTGGCCGGCCAAGGCACTCGCCGACGACCCCAGCCCGGCCTTCATGCTCGACCTGGCGCGCAAGGATCTGGGTCTTGCCTTGACCGCCGCGGCGGCCGCCCGGGTACCGTTGACCACCGGCGGGGTCGCCCGCGAGGTCTATACCATGGCCAGCGCCGCCGGACACGGGACCGAGGACTGGACCACGGGCATCCTGCGCGCGGTCAAGGCATTGGCCGAACGTTCGTGACCCCAAGGGGGCGGCCCCCGGGCTGGTGCCGCGGGCACATCGATCGATCGCTTGTCTCGAACAAAAATCGCGCTGACATAACTGATTCGCTTTCCGTCGCGGTCGGGCCGGGGCTAAGCTCATGGCTCTTGGGACCCCGCGTCCACCCCGACAACCGCCCACCATGAGGTCGCCATACGTGCCGCCGCCCGATACCCCCGTCGTGCCTTCGCCCACGCCCACGCCCGCGCTGCGTCTCGACGCCGGCCGGCTGCCCCACCTGTTGGCCGTGCTGACCGCCGACGGCCGCGAACTGATCGGGCCCGTGGTTTCCGGCGGCGCCATCGTCTATGGGCCGATCACCGGCGCCGATGACCTGCCGAAGGGCCTGGTCGACGATCAGGCGCCCGGTCGCTACCGTCTGGTCGCGGGCGAGAGCGGCACCTATTTCGACCATGTGGCCACGGCCAATTCGTGGAAGACCTTCCTGTTTCCCCCGGAACAGAAGATTTGCGACATCGCCCACGCCGACGGTGCCCTGACCGTTACGGCGCCACCGGTCGACGCCCCGGCCCGCGCCTTCATCGGGGTGCGCGCCTGCGACCTCAGGGCCATGGGCATCCTCGGCAAGGTTTTCGACAACGGCGATTTCGCCGACCCCGCCTATGCGGCCCGGCGCCGCAATGCGTTGATCGTCGCCGTCAACTGCGGACGCGCCGGCGGCACCTGTTTCTGCACCTCCATGGGGACCGGGCCGAAGGCGGATGGCGGTTACGACCTGGCGCTGACGGAAGTCCCCGCCGGCGGCGACGGCGCCCCGGCCTATTTCACGCTGGTCGCCGGGTCCGACGCCGGCCGCAGAATCCTCGACCGTCTGGACCTGAACAGGGCGACAGCGGCGGAGGTCGAAACCGCCGCCGCCCGGGTCGCGGCCTGTGCCGACAGCATGGGCCGCGAAATGATCGCCGACGCGGCCGAGATGCTCGGCGACAACCTGGACAGCCCCCACTGGCAGACGGTCGCCGAACGCTGCCTCAACTGCGCCAATTGCACCATGGCCTGCCCGACCTGTTTCTGTTCGACCGTCGAGGACGTCACCGACTTGACCGGGGACAATGCGGAACGCTGGCGGAAATGGGATTCTTGTTTCACCTTGGACCATAGCTACATGCACGGCGGCAGCCTGAGGCGCAGCGGTGCCGCCCGCTACCGGCAATGGATCACGCATAAGCTGGCCCATTGGCACGACCAGTTCGGCACCTCGGGCTGCACCGGATGCGGGCGCTGCATCACTTGGTGCCCCGTCGGCATCGACATCACGGAAGAGGCGCGGGCGGTGCGCGACCGCGCCGCCGGAACCTGACGGGAGGACGTGACATGGTTGAGATCGACGGCCTCAGCAAGCTCCTCAAGGAACACCCCTTTTTCGCCGATTGGAGCGACGATTACCGCGACCTGCTGGCCGGTTGCGCCGCCAATCACCGGTTCGACGCCAACGACTACATCGCCCGCGAAGGCCAGCCGGCGGACAAGTTCTTTTTGGTCCGCCACGGCACGGTCGTCCTTGAATACCCGGTCCCGGGCCGGGAACCGGTGCTTCTGGAAACCCTGCACGAAGGCGGGGTCTTCGGCTGGAGCTGGATGATCGCGCCCTATCGATGGGCGTTCGACGCCCGGGCGACGGAACTGGTCCGCGCCGTGTCCATGGACGCGACCTGCCTGCGCGGCAAATGCGACGCCGACCACACCCTCGGCTACGAACTGTTCCGCCAGTTCATCCCGATCATGGCCCGGCGTCTGGAGGCGACGCGCCTGCGGCTGCTCGACGTTTACGGATCGACGCGGTGACGGCGACGGCGGAAAACCGGGCTGCGGCGGTTGCCCCGGCGGACCCCATGGTGCCGCGGCCCTTTCGCATCGTCCGCCGGCAGCGCGAACTGTCGGATACCTTCACCATGGAATTGACGGCGGAGGACGGCCAGCCCTTCGATTTCCGGCCGGGCCAGTTCAACATGCTCTATGCCTTCGGCGCCGGCGTATCCGCGATCAGCATCAGCGGCGAGAAATCTTCCGGGCGACTGCTCCATACGGTGCGCGCCGTCGGCACGGTGACCGACCGCCTGCAGGCGCTGCGCAAAGGCGACGTGGTCGGCCTGCGCGGCCCGTTCGGCCGGCCCTGGCCGGTGGACCGGGCGCGGCGCCGCGATGTCCTGATCATCGCCGGCGGCATCGGCCTGGCGCCGCTCAGGCCGGCGATCCACCACGTCCTGGCCAACCGGGGCGATTACGGCCGGGTGCTGATCCTCTATGGCGCGCGCACGCCGGACGACATCCTGTTTCCCAAGGACCTGAAGGCCTGGCGGTCGCGTTTCGATGTCTTTGTCGACGTCACCGTCGACCGGGCGGCGCCCGGCTGGGCCGGAAAGATCGGCGTCGTCCCGGATTTGATCGAGCGCGCCGCGTTTTCGGCCGAAGACGCGACCGCCATGGTCTGCGGCCCCGAGGTGATGATGCTGTTCACCGTGCGCGCCTTGCTGCGCGCCGGCATGGCCGAGGAAGACGTCTACGTTTCCATGGAACGCAACATGAAATGCGCCGTCGGGTTCTGCGGCCATTGCCAGTTCGGCGGCCGTTTCGTTTGCAAGGACGGTCCGGTGTTCGCCTACACCGACATCGCCCATCACATGACGGTGCGCGAACTATGACCCGGGCAAAGCGCAAACCGGCCCGGCCGAAGCTGGCGGTCTGGAAGTTCTCGTCCTGTGACGGCTGCCAATTGAGCCTGCTGGATTGCGAGGACGAACTGCTTGAGGTCGCGGAAGCGGTGGAAATCGCCTATTTCCTGGAAGCGACCCGGGCCGAGGTCAAGGGACCCTATGACATCTCCCTGGTCGAGGGGTCGATCTCAACCCCCCATGACGCGGAACGGATTCACAAGGTGCGGCGCCAGTCCCGGGTGCTGATCACCATCGGCGCCTGCGCCACCGCCGGCGGCATCCAGGCGCTGCGCAATTTCGCCGACGTCGAGGAATTTATCCGGGCCGTCTATGCCGAACCCAAGTTCATTTCCACCCTGGGCCGGTCGACGCCGATCTCCCACCACGTGCCGGTGGATTTCGAACTCTACGGCTGCCCGATCGACAAGTATCAACTGCTTGAAGTGATCAACGCGCATTTGAACGTCCGCAAACCGGTGATCCCGAACCACAGCCAATGCATCGACTGCAAACGCGCCGGCACGGTCTGCGTCATGGTCGGCCAGGGCATCGCCTGCATGGGACCGGTGACCCAGGCGGGCTGCGGCAACCTATGCCCGTCCCGGGGGCGCGGCTGCTATGCCTGTTTCGGGCCCAAGGAAACGCCCAACACGGCCAGCCTGGCCAAATGGTTCCAGAATGAATTGGGCGACGACCACCGCACGGTACGCGACCGGTTCCGCGGCGTTTCCGCCTTTTCCGAAAGCTTCCGCAAGGAGAGCGAAGCCCATGACTGACGCCGGCACGCGGACGATCAAGGTGGACGCCCTGGCCCGGGTCGAGGGCGAAGGCGCACTCTACCTGCGGGTCAAGGACGGAGAGGTCAAGGACATCCAATTCCGCATCGTCGAGCCGCCCCGGTTCTTCGAAGCCTTGTTGCGGGGCCGCATGTTCGGCGAGGCGCCGGATATCACCGCCAGGATCTGCGGCATCTGCCCCATCGCCTATATGCTGGGCGCGTCCCAGGCCATGGAGAACGCCCTGAACATCGAGGTCTCGGGCGGCCTGGCCGACCTAAGGCGGCTGATCTATTGCGGCGAATGGATCGAAAGCCACGTGCTGCACGCCGCCATGCTGCACGCGCCGGATTTCCTCGGCCTCGACGACGCGCTCATGATCGCCCGCGACAATCCGGACCTGGTCAAGACCGCCCTGCAACTGAAGAAGCTGGGCAACGACATCCTGGAAGTCGTCGGCGGCCGCGCCGTCCATCCGGTGAACCTCAAGGTCGGTGGGTTCTACAGCCTGCCGGACCGGGCCGCGCTGGGCGCCCTGGCGCCGCGCCTGGAATGGGGCATGACGGCGGCGCGGGAATTGGCGCTGGCCTTCGCCGATTTCGACTATCCGGCACTGGACCAGGATTACCATTGCGTCTCCCTGGGCGGGGCCGGCGAATACCCGATCCTCAAGGGCCGCATCGTCTCGAACCGGGGGCTCGACATCGACATCGCGGATTTCGAGACGACCTTCGGCGAGGAACACGTCGCTCGGTCGAACGCCCTGCAGGGCTATCTCAAGGACGACGGTTCGCCCTATCTGGTCGGTCCCATCGCCCGCTACAACAACAACGCGGACCTGTTGTCCGACGCGGCCCGCGATCTGGCCGGGGCCTGCAGGCTGGGCCCGACGGTGACCAACCCCTACAAGAGCATCCTGGTTCGCATGGTCGAGGTCTTTTACGCCTGCGAGGAAGCGCTCAACCTGATCCGCGGATACGCGCCGCCGGCCGCGGCGGCCGAACCCGCAACCCCGGCGGCGGGCGTCGGTTACGGCTGTACCGAGGCGCCGCGCGGCATCTGCTTTCACACCTATGCCCTGGACGACGGCGGGCGGATCGAACGCGCCTCCATCGTGCCGCCGACCTCACAGAACCAGAAACAGATCGAGGCCGACCTGCTGGCCGTCGTCAGCGCCAATCTGTCGATGGACGACGAGGCCCTGAAATGGCGCTGCGAACAAACGATCCGCAACTACGACCCCTGCATTTCCTGCGCCACGCATTTCCTGAAACTGGACATTGACCGGGAATGACCCGCCCCCTGGTGATCGGCGTCGGCAACCGCCTGCGGCGGGACGACGGCGCCGGGCCGGCGGTCCTGGATGTTCTGCACCGGCTGGCGGGCCAGGGCACCCAGCCGTTCGAAACCATCGAACTTGCCGGCGATTGCGCCCGGCTGATCGACCTTTGGGACGGGCGGGCGGTGGTCAGCGTCGTCGACGCCACCCGCTCCGGCCGACCGGCCGGCGCGATCACCCGGTTCGACGCCCTGGACCGGCCGCTGCCGCGCGATACTTTCCTGCATACCAGCCACGTCTTCGGCGTCACCGAAGCCGTCGAAACGGCGCGCCTGGTCGACCGCCTGCCGGGGCGATTGACGGTCTGGGGCATCGAGGGCCGGGACTTCGGCCAGGGCGAAGGCCTGACGCCCCAGGTCACCCGGGCCGCCGCCCGCGTCGGGGAAGCGATCCTGATCGCCCGGGCGACGACCGGCGGCGACCGGACCGACGGGGGCTGAGCCAGGGGCGGCGGATGCTATACTGGACGCCGTCACCGCCGGGAGACCTGAACACATGAGCGCCTCTTTTTCCGAATACACCCGCATTATCGGCCGGGGGCCGACCCTGTCCCGTCCCCTGACCCGGGCCGAGGCCCGCGCCGCCATGGGCCTGGTGTTGGACGGCCGGGTCGAACCGCTGCAATTGGGCGGGTTTCTGCTGGTTCTGCGCCAACGGGGCGAAACGGCCGAGGAACTGGCCGGTTTCGCCGAGGCCGCCCGCGACCGCATGGCCCTCCCGTCAACGGCGCCGGCGCCGGACGTCGATTGGCCCACATACGCGGACAAGCACCGCCAGCAGCCCTGGTTCGTGCTGGCCGCCCTGTTGCTTGCGAAATACGGGTTCACCGTCTTCATGCACGGGATCGCCGGCGAGGCGGCGGACTGCGCGCCGACCCGCCCGGTGCTGGCGGCGCTCGGTATCCGGCCAAGCGGGACGCTGGCCGCGGCGGCGGAAGACATCGAACGCGCCGGCTTCGCCTATGCGCCGTTGGAGGGTTTCGCGCCGGCGACCGAAGCGTTGTTTCACTGCAAGCCGTTTTTGGGCGTGCGCTCGGTCGCCAATACCTTCGCCCGCGACCTCAACCCCTTGGCGGCGACGCTGGCCATGGTCGGCATCGTCCACGCCCCCTATCGCCCCCTGCACCAGCGGGCCCTGGCACTGTTGGGCCAACGCAAAGCGGCGGTGTTCAAGGGCATCGGCGGCGAGGCCCAGCGCAATCCTTTCAAGGCCGGCCAGGTGGCGGTGCTTGACGACGGCCGGGCCGAGGAACAGACCTGGCCGGCGATCTTGACCGGCGAGGCCTTTCTATGGCGCGAAGAAGACCTGTCGCCGGACCGGGTGGCGGCGCTGTGGCGGGGAGACATCGAGCACCCGGCAGCGGAAGCGTCGATCGCCGCGACGGCAGCCATCGTGCTGCGGACCTTCGGCGCCGCGGCGACGGCCGAGGACGCCCATGCCGCCGGCCAAGAACTGTGGCGGCACCATCGGTCCGGAGCGGACCCGGCGGGCCATGCGCTCTACGCCGCGGCCAAATCGGCCTCGGCGCGGGCCAGGGCCGCCTCGATCACCTGAACGATGCGCGGGTCTTCGCCAAGCGCGCCAGCGTAGGTCACCGGCTGGGCAGCGTCGGCAAGCGCTTGCGGCATGTCCAGGGCCGCATGGGCGCCGCCGCCGGCGAACAGGCTGATGACCGTCGCCGGCCGATCCAGGCCGGCCAAGACGTCCGCAACATAGGGCGCTTCTTCCAAGTATGCCGTGCGCAGCTGAACGCCCGACGAAACCGCCATCCGGTTGGCGGCCATAAGGCCAGCCAGGCGTTCGGTCGCATGGCGGGACGCGGGCGAGCGGCGGGACCCATGGGCCGCCAGAACAACCAGCGGCCGCACCCCGACCGGCGCATCCTTGGCAACCGGTTCCGGCAGGTTCTCGGTCGCGGCCCGCGCCGCCAGATCGGCCAATTCGGGCGCCAGGCCCAGGGGCGGGCAGAAATGCAGCGGCGTTTTCGGCAGGGCGGCCGCCAGCCGCGCCGGCAGCAATTCCCGCGTCATGTAGCCGTCGGCCATGAACATCGGCAAGACTTGAAGACGCCGCACCGGCCCCAGGGCACGGGCGACGGCCAGGGGATCGGGCCCGCCGTTGAACACCGCGTGACCGACCAAGCGGCCGCCCGGTTTTGCCAAGGCCGCCGCATGGCGGGCCAGGACCGCCGCCGCTTCGGGTCGGCGGACCGAGCCATGACCGACCAGAAGCACGCCATCGACACCGCCAGGGCGCCGGAACGGGGCGCGGCCGGGCGCGGTGATCTGCGACGAAACGGTGGCGACAAGGGCCATGACGGTTCTCCAATGCGGGTCTGTTATGTTGTCTTTTGTTTCCTACGCATCAAGGGGTCCGGCGGACCACCCGTTCCTTGGCAAGGCGTCCTTAAGCACGGCCGTTTACGCTGAGCACGCGAACTGAAGGATGGAATGGAGCGCCCGATCGATGTCCGCACCCCCACAGCAACAGGAAATGAGCGTCGCAGAGGCCGGCCTTTTGGCGCAGGATTTGTTTGACCGCCACGAGTTCGCCCAGGCGATCGACATCTGCAATCAAATCGTTGCCCACGACAACAGCGCCGCGCGGCCATATGCGATCTTTTATCGGGCCTGCGTGGTCGAAGGGAATTGGCCGAAAGCCGTTGAAGCCGCTCTGATGACACTGAGCACCCGCCCGAAATACGAAGCCGGGCGACTTCTGGGCGAGACCCTCAATCTCCTGCACGCCCTGGAGCATCAGGCCGGCCGGCCGGAAGCAGCCAAACGGTGGCTCGACCTGGAGACGTTCCCGATCACGCTTGAGCTGTCCGCGTTCCTAGATCAGGGCCAGGACCGGGTGTTTTGCGATGAGTTGTTCGACGAGGTGACGCAATCACCGCTGTTGCAAGCGACCACCGATCCGCAATCTCGCGGCTGGATCGTCGCGGATATTTTAAACCGGGAAGGTTGCGGTCCCAAGGTCCGGGCGCTCGAGCCGGTGTTTCGGGAACTGATTGAACGGACGCGGGGCACAGTCGCGGGCCTGTATCATCAGTTCCAGCACGCAGTGTTCAAGACCTATCCCGCGGAAGCGACGAATTTCGTTGGACCCGCTTGACCCATCGCAAGGCAGGCCGGGCGAATTTCCTGCCATCATCGCCCGCTTCCTGGTATCTGCTATCGGGCGGCGACGGCTGCGTGACGAGCGTCGTGGACGACAAGGCGTCCCGACATCCCGCGATCACCCGGGGCCAAGGGCCTTGCGGGCAGGCAGAAGGACATGGATCAGTCGTGAAGCGCTCGGACATCGCGGCGGTCATCTTCGATCTGGACGGCGTCGTCGTGCATACGGCGGCGCTCCACGCTGAAGCCTGGAAAACCGTGTTCGACGACTATCTGGAACGCCGTTCGGCCGCCGAGGGGGAAACCTTGTCGCCCTTCGATCTCGATCTGGATTATCGCCGCCATGTGGACGGCATCCCGCGCCTGGACGGAATTCGCGCCTTCATGGCGTCGCGCGACATCGTCCTGGACGAAGGCAGCACCGACGACCCACCCGACGCCGATACGGTGCAAGGCATCGGTGCCCGCAAGAACGCGGCGTTCCAACGCCTTTTGGCCGACAAGGGACCCCGGCCCTATCCCGGGACGATCGCCTTCGTCGATCGCCTGAAGGCCGCCGGCATTCAGGTCGCCCTGATTTCCGCCAGCCGCAATTGCGCCCGGGTCCTGGACAGCGCCGGCCTGTCGGACCTGTTCGACGTGCGCGTCGACGGCGCAGCCACGGCGCGTTTGGGCCTGGCCGGCAAGCCCGATCCCGCGGTCTTTCTGGAAGCCGCCAGACAGTTGAACGTGGCCCCCGAGGACGCGGCGATTGTCGAGGACGCGATCACCGGCGTGACCGCCGGCCGGGCCGGCGAATTCGGCCTGGTCATCGGCCTGGACCGGACCGGCCATGCGGACGACCTGCGGGCCGCCGGCGCCGATGTCGTGGTCGACGACTTGGCGGCCCTCGACATGGCGATCCTGGGCCGGCCGGGGGCCGGCGGCGGGCCGCTGCCCAATGCCTTCGACTGCCTGAACGACATCGCCGCCTGCCTGAAAGGCCGCCAGGCGGCCGTATTCCTGGACTACGACGGCACACTGACGCCGATCGCCGACCGACCGGACATGGCGGTGCTCGACCCGGTCATGCGCGCCCGCCTGGAAAAACTGGCCGCGGCCTGCCCCACCGGGATCATCAGCGGCCGCGGGATGGACGACATCCGCCATATGGTCGGGATTGAAGACCTATATTACGGCGCCAGTCATGGGTTCCAAATGGCGGGACCGGGCGGCTGGGCCCGCGATTACGAACCGGCGGCGGCGGTCCCCGAAATCGTCCGCCGGGTAAGCGACGACCTGGCCCGCCGATTGGCGCCGGTCGACGGCGCCCTGATCGAGGCCAAGAGTTATTCAGTGGCCGTGCACTACCGCCTCGTCGCACCGGCGGAAGCACCACAGGTCGAGACAACGGTCGACGCCGTCCTGGCCGACCACCCGCAACTTCGCAAGGGCCTCGGCAAGATGGTCTTCGAGCTGCGTCCGAAGATCGATTGGCACAAGGGCAAGGCGCTGGCGACACTGGTCGAGGCGCTGGGCCTCGACCGTTCCGCCACGCTGCCGGTCTACCTGGGCGACGACGTCACCGACGAGGACGCCTTTCGCGCGATCAAGGGTTGGGGCATCGGCATCGTCGTTCTGGACCAACCGCGCGAGACCTGGGCCGATTATGTTGTCCCCGACATCGACGGCGTCGGACGTATTCTCGACTTCATCACCCAGAAGGTCCGCCGATGACCGGGGGCGACGCCTGGACCCTTGCATTCGACGGCTATGCGCCGGACGACGAAGGCCTGCGCGAAGCGCTCTGCACGCTGGGCAACGGGTATTTCTGTACCCGTGGCGCCGGGCCGGAAACGGCGGCGGACGATGTCCATTATCCGGGCACCTACGGCGCCGGGGTGTTCAACCGCCTGGTCTCCGACGTCCATGGCCGCGATATCGTCAACGAGGACCTGGTCAACCTGCCCAATGGCTTGGGCCTGAGCTTCCGCCCGGCCGACGGCGACTGGCTGTCGCCGGACGCCATGGAAATCCGCGACTACCGCCAGGAACTGGACATGCGCCGGGGCCTGCTGACGCGGCGCTTCACCTGCCGTGACGGGGCGGGCCGGGAAACCCGCGTCGAAACCGCGCAATTCGTTCATATGGGCGCGCCGCATCTGGCCGCCCTGCGGTTACGATTTCGGCCGGAGAATTGGGACGGCGACGCGGTTGTCCGCGCGACCCTGGACGGCCGGGTGATCAACACCGGCGTGGCGCGCTACCGGACGCTGAACTCGCGACATCTGGAGGCACTTGATGGTGCGGCCGACGGCGCCGGCCTGTTCCTCACGTCGCGGATCAGCCAATCGCGAACCGAAATCGCCCTGGCGGCGCGGACGACCATTGCCGTCGACGGTCAAGCGGTCACGCCCGCCCGTTCGACGGCGGCCGACCCGGGCCATGTGGCGGAAGACCTGACCGTCACCTTGCGAAGCGGCCAATGGGTTCAGGCCGACAAGGTCGTCGCGCTGTATACCTCACGGGACAGGGGAATTTCGGAATGCGGCCTGGCCGCCCGCCAGGCGCGCGACCGGGCCGCGGATTTCGACGACCTGCTGGCCGGACACGAAGCCGCCTGGGCCGGCCTGTGGCGGCGCGCCGATCTGGATATCGGGCAGGACGACCATGTCCAACGGGTGCTGCGCCTGCATGTCTTCCATCTGCTGCAAGTAGCCTCGCCCCATGCGGTCGATCTGGACGCCGGCCTGCCGGCCCGGGGCCTCAGCGGCGAAGCCTATCGCGGGCATATCTTCTGGGACGAGGTGTTCATCCTGCCCTATCTGACCCTGCGCCTGCCCGAAGCGGCGAAGGCGTCGTTGATGTATCGCTACCGCCGCCTCGACGCGGCCCGCGAAAACGCCCGGGCCGAAAGCTACCGGGGCGCCATGTATCCCTGGCAAAGCGGCAGCGACGGCCGGGAGGAAACCCAGGTCATCCACCTGAACCCGAAATCGCAGCGTTGGGTGCCCGACCGCTCGCATCGCCAACGCCATGTCAACATGGCCATCGCCTATAACGTTTGGTTCTATTTCCGGGCCACCGGCGATCGCGATTTCCTGACCGCCGCCGGCGCCGAGATGGTCCTGGAGATCGCCCGCTTCTGCGCCAGCATGGCGCGCCATAACAAGGACTTGGATCGCTACGAGATCGCCGGCGTCATGGGGCCGGACGAATTCCACGATGGCTATCCGGATGTGGGGGAAGACGACGCGGGCGGCCTCAAAAACAACGCCTATACAAACGTCACCGTGGCCTGGGTCCTTGGCCGGGCGCTGGAGGTTCTGGACCTGCTCGACCCGGTGAGCCGGCAAGGCCTGACCGACCGCCTGTCGATCACGCCGGAGGAGACCGCCCGTTGGGACGAGATGAGCCGCAAGATGCGAATCATCCAAGACGACGCCGGCATCATTCAGCAGTTCGAAGGATATGCGGACCTCAAGGAACTGGACTGGGACGCCTACCGGGAGAAGTACGGCGATATCCATCGTCTTGACCGGATACTGGAGGCCGAGGGCGACGACCCCAACCGCTACAAGCTGGCCAAGCAGGCAGACACCCTGATGCTGCTTTACCTGTTTCCGGCGGCGGAACTGCGGGCCTTGTTGGCGCGGCTCGACGTCGCCATGGATGACGCGACCCTGGCCGCGACCATTGCCTATTACCGTGCCCGAACATCCGAGGGGTCGAGCCTCAGCCGCGTGGTCCATGCCTGGATTCTGGCGGAAATCGACCCGGCCCGGTCCTGGGAACTGTTCCTGGAGGCCTTGAACAGCGACGTCGGCGACATCCAGGGCGGGACCACGGTGGAAGGCATTCACCTGGGCGCCATGACCGGCACGGCCGACACGATCCAGCGTCGTTACACGGGGCTCGAACTGCGCGACGACGGCCTGTATTTCGATCCGGCCCTGCCGGCGACGGTGCCGCGCCTGTGCCTCGACTTGCGCTATCAGGGCCAGGCGCTCCGCCTTGAGGTCACCAACGGCCGGCTGACGGTGGCCTCGCTGGATGACGGCGGCGCCAGCGTCGGGATCGGCTTCGACGGTGTCCGCCATGTCCTGGCGCCCGGGAAAACACTGGAATTGCGCCGGGGGGCGGCGCGGACCGGCGGCGCCTGAACGGCGTTGCGCGGCAAGCGGCCGCGAGCCATCCGCGCGAATGACGGCCACCCCGGAGTTGCCCCCGCGGGCAGGATTCCAATACCCGCGAAGGGATGATCGATCCGATTGTTGATCAGGATCAAGGCACGGGCCGGGCGATGGTGCCACCTTCTTCGCACGATCCGTGAGCTTGCGGCATTGCCCGGAAAACATGGCCCAAAAGCATGGGGGGCCCGGGCACAAAGAGAGTTCTCGCGACCATCCGCCGAGCGCAGCCATGGACGGAAGCGAGCCCGCCGCGTCGCGGCGATGTGTTGTCGCATGGGAGGCCCCCCGAAATGTCTCGACTGATCGTCGTGTCCAACCGACTACCCTCATTGGAAGCCCAGGCCAGCGCCGGCGGTCTGGCCATTGCCTTGAAACAAGCCCTGCGCGAAACCGGCGGCATTTGGGTCGGATGGCGCGGCGATCTCAGCGAGGACGCGGAAACGCCGCCGGAAACCATCGCCCGCGAAGGCTATGACGTCGCCTCGGTCAAGCTGAGCGAAGCCGAGGTCGCGGGCTACTATCTGGAATTCGCCAACCGCTGCCTGTGGCCGATCCAGCACCTGCGCCTCGACCTGTTCCGTTTCGACGACGCGGCCTATGAGATCTATCGGCGGGTCAACGAGAAGTTCGCCGACGCGGTTGCCGAGCTGGCGACCGACGAAGACCGCATCTGGGTTCATGACTACCACCTGATTTCGGTCGGCCGGTTCCTTCGGCGCAAGCGCCCGGCGTCGCAACTGGGATACTTCGTGCATATCCCGTTTCCCCCGGCCGAGGTGTTTTCCGCCCTTCCCCGGGCCGAGGAACTGGCCTGCGACTTGCTCAGCTATGACCTGATCGGCTTCCAGACGCAGAACTGCGTCGATAATTTCCACGCCTATTTGACGCATTACCTGGGCGGCACCGTCGGTCCCGACGGGCGGATCGCCGCCTGTGGTCGCGAAGCGATCAGCGGGGTGTTTCCAATCGGCATCGACCCCATGGCCTTCGCCGAAATAGCGGCATCCAGCGTCGCCACGGACGCGCTGAGGCAGATCGAATTGGGCGCCCATCGAACCGCCGTGATCGCCGGGGTCGAACGGATGGATTATACCAAGGGCATCCCCGAACGGTTCCGTGCGTTCCAGCACCTGTTGCAGCACAATCCGTCCTATCGCGGCGAGGTGTCGCTGTTCCAAGTCGCCGCCCCGTCGCGCATGGACATCCCGGAATACCAGGCCCTGAGCGAGGAGGTCGACGAACTGGCAGGCCACATCAACGGCAGATTCGGGACCTTCGATTGGACGCCGATCCACTTCATCAACCGGCCGATGTCGCAGCAGGCCGTGGCGGCGCTTTATCGGGCCAGCAAGATCGGCCTTATCACGCCGCTGAGCGACGGCATGAACCTGGTCGCCAAGGAATACGTGGCGGCGCAGGACCCGGAAGACCCGGGCGTCCTGGTGTTGTCCCGGTTCGCCGGCGCGGCGGCCGAATTGACCGACGCCCTGTTGGTCAACCCCCATGACACCGCGGCCACGGCCGACGCCCTCAAAACCGCCATCGACATGCCCAAGGAAACACGCATCGAACGATGGCGGCAACTGATGGACGTGTTGCAGGGCAATGACATCCACAACTGGCAGCAAAAGTTCCTGAGCGCCCTGGATGCCGCCTGCCAAGACCTGCGGCAAACGCCGATGGATGCGGCCTGAGCGCGGCGCCGCGGCCCATGGGATCATCCGAACGCAAGAAAGGCAGACCCAACGTGATTTCCAAGAAAGCCACTGACGACCTGACCCGGCGGCGCCGGCGGCTGGCCGAAGGCGGTGGCGCCGAGAAGCTGGCCAAGCGGCGGGAAAAGGGCCTGTTGTCGGCGCGCGAACGGATCGACCGGCTGGTCAATCCCGATACCTTCCAGGAACAGGGAGGCCATGTCACCCATAACGCCCACCAGCTCGGCATGGCGGAAAAAACCCTGCCGGCGGACGGCGTGATCGTCGGCACCGGTTATCTGGGCGACCGCCTGCTGGCGATGATCAGCCAGGATTTCACCGTCGCCGCCGGAACGCTGGGCCGGGCCCATGCGGAAAAGATCGTCGGCGTCATGCGCTTCGCCAAGAAGGTCGGCGTTCCGCTGGTCGCCTTCAAGGATTCCGGCGGCGCGCGAATTCAGGAAGGAGTCGACGCGCTCTCCGGTTACGGCCGGGTGTTCTACAACAACGTCCTGCTGTCCGGCGTGGTCCCGCAAATCGCGGTGATCGCCGGTCCCTGCGCCGGCGGCGCCGCCTATTCGCCGGCGTTGATGGACTTCATCGTCATGGTCGAAAATTCGGGCCATATGTTCATCACCGGGCCGGAGATCATCCGCACGGTGACCGGGCGGGAAACCACGATGGACGAGATCGGCTCGGCCCAAGTCCATGCCGAGATCAGCGGCAACGTGCACCTGGTCGCCCGCGACGACGCCGACGCGGGGCGTCTGGTCCGGGAGCTGTTGAACTACCTGCCGTCGAACAATTCCGAGGAACCGCCGCATGCGCCGCCGGCGGACATGCAGCTTGACGACGACCCCGCGTTCGACGCCTTGATCCCGGAAGACCCGTCCCTGCCCCTGGACATCCGCCAGGTCATCGACCGCATCGTCGATCCCGGCCGGTTCCTGGAAATCCAGGCCCGCTGGGCCGGCAACCTGGTGGTCGGCTTCGGCCGCGTCGAGGGCATGGTCGTCGGCATCATCGCCAACCAGCCGATGGAGAAAGCCGGTGCGCTGGACATCGACGCCTCTGACAAGGGCTCGCGCTTCATCCGGTTCTGCAACATCTTCAACATCCCGCTGCTGACCTTGGTCGACGTGCCCGGGTTCCTGCCGGGGGTCGAACAGGAACGCGGCGGCATCATTCGCCACGGGGCCAAGATGCTTTACGCCTATGCCTCGGCGACGGTGCCGAAGATCACCGTGATCCTGCGCAAGGCCTACGGCGGATCGTACCTCGCCATGTGCGCCCAGGAAATGGGCGCCGACTTCGTCTATGCCTGGCCGACCGCCGAGATCGCGGTGATGGGCGCCGAAGGCGCGGTCAACCTGCTGTACCGCAAGGAGCTGAAAGACGCCGACGATCCGGCGGCCCGCGCCAAGGAATTGGCGGACGAGTACCGCGCGGAATTCGCCTCGCCCTATGTTTCGGCCGGGCGCGGCTACATCACCGACGTGATCCAGCCGGCGGAAACCCGCTGGACGGTCAGCCTGGCCCTGCGCAAGGCCTTGACCAAGCGCGAACTGCGCCCGCCGAAAAAACACGGCAACACCCCGGTTTGAGGCGACGCCGATGAGCGACGACATTATTTTCGTGCTTTCGACCTACGGCCTGACCATCGTCATTTCGTTCCTGGTGGCATTGTTGATCCGGGGCATCGTCCTGGTCCTGCCCTGGCTCGACCGGCCGGGACCCGAGGCCGCGGCCGCCCCACACCGTCCGGCGGGGGCGGCGCAGGGCATCCCGCCGGCCCACATCGCGGCGATCGCGGCGGCGGTATCGCAAGCCTTGCCGAGCCATCGCATCGTCCATATCGAAAACCGCAGCGGCCGGCAGGAATGGTCCGCCGAGGGGCGGATGATCCATCAGACGTCGCATAACCTGCCGCCGGGGCGGCGCTAGCGGCCGCCAGCCGACCGGCAGAAACGAATAAAGGGGGATCTCGTGTTACGCAAATTCAAGGTCACCGTAGACGGCCAGCCCTATGCCGTGACGGTCGAGGAAGTGGCCGACGATTCGGGCCTGGCCTATCAGGACACGGCGGCGCTGAACCGCCAAGCGGCCCCGCCGCCGCCCCCTGCGGGACCCACTGCCGTCGGCCCCGGCGACATCGTCAGCCCGCTGGCCGGGGTGGTGATCTCCATCGACGTGGCGACCGGCGACGGCGCCGGTGCCAAGACCCAAATCGCCGTCATCGAAGCGATGAAGATGAAGACCGTGATCATCGCCCATCGCGTCGGCAAAGTTTCGGCCATCGCCGTAGAGCCGGGCGACAGGGTCGTCGCCGAACAGGTCCTGATGACCGTCGACTGACCGACACAATGGAAAAGCTGGATATCCTCGACATCTTCCAGGGCGCGGCGACGCTCGCCGCCTCGCCGCCGGACGTCATGTTCATGCGCCTGTTCCTGATCGTCTTGGGCATGTCGCTGATCTATCTCGGGCGCAAGGGGGTGCTCGAAGCGCTTTTGATGATCCCCATGGGGCTCGGCATGATCGCGGTCAACGCCGGTGTGCTGTTCTTCGAAGACGGCCGCCAAGGCACGTTGTTCCTCGATCCCCTGGTCACCGACGTTGGTGAACTGATGACCGCGTTGCAGGTCGACTGGCTGCAACCGGTCTATACCCTGACGTTTTCCAACGGCCTGATCGCCTGCCTGGTGTTCATGGGCATCGGCGTGTTGTTGGATGTGGGCTTCGTCCTGGCCCGGCCCCTCCAAAGCATGTTCATCGCCCTATGCGCCGAACTGGGCACGGTGGTGGTCTTCCCCCTGGCCCGCATGATGGGCCTGTCGCCGGCCGATTCCGCCGCCGTCGCGACCATCGGCGGGGCCGACGGGCCAATGATCCTGTTCACGTCCTTGGTTCTTTCGGACGACCTGTTCGTGCCGATCACCGTGGTCGCCTATCTTTACCTAGGCCTGACCTACGGCGGCTATCCCTATCTGATAAAGCTCATGGTGCCGAAGCGCATTCGCGGCATGCCGATGCCGGCCGAGTCGGCAAAAGAGATTTCCGCGGGCGCCAAGATCACGTTCTGCGTCGGCGCCTGCACCTTGCTGTGTTTCCTGTTCCCGGTGGCAGCCCCCCTGTTCCTGTCGCTGTTCATCGGCGTGATCGTTCGGGAATCGGGCCTGACCAAATTCGCCGACCTGTTCGCCGGACCGTTGCTCTACGGCGCGACTTTCTTCTTGGGCCTTCTTCTGGGCGTGCTGTGCGAAGCCAATACGATCCTCAATCCGCAGGTCTTGATCCTGCTGGTCCTGGGCATCGTCGCCCTGACGATTTCCGGGATCGGCGGAATTCTGGGCGGTTATGTGCTGTATTTCGCGACCGGGCGAAAGTTCAATCCGGTGATCGGCATCGCCGGCGTCAGCTGCCTGCCGACCACGGCCAAGGTGGCGCAGAAATGCGTCGCCGAGGTCACGCCCGACGCCATCGTCCTGCCCCATGCGCTGGGCGCGTCGATCTCGGGTGTCATCACCTCGGCGATCTTCGCCGGGATATTCATCGCCGCAATCGGGATTTGATGCCGTCGGCGTCGGGCATCCGGCAAAAACACGCGATCAGTCGGCAGGTGCATCACACCCGGAACCTGTGGCACATTGCCCACATGTCGTTCCGCCCTTTGATCCTTGCTGCCTTGCTGGCCGGGCTGATCGCGGCCTTTCCCCGGCCAGCGGAGGCGCTCCGCGTCGCCGCGGCGGCCAGCATGCGCCACGCCCTGCCGCCGATCATCCGGCTGTTCAAGCAGGCCCCGGACGGCACGGCGGTACAGACCAGTTACGCATCTTCAGGCACGCTCAGCCGGCAGATCAGGGCCGGCGCGCCCTTCGACATGTTCCTTTCGGCCGATGAGGTTTTCGCCAACGGCCTGACCCAGGCCGGCCTCACCCAGAGCCCCGGAAAAGTCTACGCACGGGGCCGCCTGGCGCTGATCGTACTCGACGCCAGCGCGATCCCCGCCGATCCGACCCTGGCGACGATCCGCCCGGCCCTGGCCACCGGGCGGCTTGCCCGTTTCGCCATCGCCAGCCCGGACCACGCGCCCTACGGCCGGGCCGCCCGCCGGGCGCTGGACGCCTTGGGCCTTTGGCCGGCGCTCAAGGACCGCCTGGTGGTCGGCGAGAACATTTCCCAGGCGGCGCAATTCGTGCTCGGCGGCGCGGCCCAGGCGGGTCTGGTGTCGCGCTCCCTGGCGCGGACCGAGGCGGCCAAACGGCGCACCCGCCA
>JANQIJ010000140.1 GCA_028282185.1 Rhodospirillales bacterium | reverse complement strand
CTCTACCCTTATTATTAAAAGCTTACCAAGCTGGGCTGGAAACGGGAAACTTCCAGTATGCAGGATACGCGCTCTTAAAGCGAAGTCACTATCTTTATTGGGCAAGCGATAATCTCTCAAACCTGAAACTAGAAATGGCTGCGACCAAGCCGGTTGATGTGGGCTGGCGGGTCGGTGTCGGCAGCCGCGGCGGTGAGAAGGTGTTCAAGATCGTCGATATCTTCGTAAATGGTCTGTCGATGTCCCAGGTCCAGGAGAAGGAATTCAATTCCGTGATCCGTAACAACGGAAACTCCGTGGAGAGCCTGCTCGAGAAAATGCGGGAAATGGCCAAGCCCGCCGGCTGACACGCGTTCGCGCCAGGGACAGGGGGTGACCTTGGGGCCGGCCATTCAATCAACCGATGGACATGACGCGGATCTTGCAGCTGATGGGCGCGGTCCGTCGGCCGTGGTGGAAACGCCCTCCGGCAAGGACGCGGCCTATGAGAACTTTCCCGTAGGCTCGTTCCTGTTGCCGGCCCATGCCCGCCCGCATGTCGCCGTGTTCTATCGGTTCGCCCGGGCGATCGATGACATCGCTGACAACGGCGACCTTGACCCGGTGACCAAGATCGAACGCCTGGACGGCTTCGACCGGGCGCTGACCGGCGACGACAGCCAGGACCCGGTCTATGAGACGGGCCATCGCATGCGCCGGTCGTTGGGCGAGACCGGGGTGCCGACCGACCATTGCCGCGACCTGATCGTCGCATTTAAGCAGGACGCGACAAAGACGCGCTATGACGATTGGGACGACCTGATGGGCTACTGCATCAAGTCCGCGGCGCCCGTCGGGCGCTATTTGATCGATCTGACCGGTGGCTCGGACAACGGCTATGGCCCGTCTGACGCGCTGTGCAACGCGCTGCAGGTGATCAACCATCTGCAGGATTGCCAGGACGACTACCGCAACCTCGACAGGGTCTATCTGCCGGGGGAGTGGATGGCGTCCGAGGGGGTTGTGGCCGCGGATTTGGACAAGCCTGCGGTGACTTTGGGGATGCGACGGGTGATCGACCGCTGTCTGGACGCGACGGAGGAACTCCTGCACCGTGCGGCGGCCCTACCCGGCGGCCTGCGGTCGCGCAGATTGGCCATGGAATCGGCGGCGATCATCGAAATCGCCTGGCGTCTGACCGGTCTGTTGCGCCGCCGCGATCCGCTGGCCGGGCGGGTCGCCCTGAGCAAAGCCGGCTATTTCTGGTGCTGCGCCGTCGGTGCGTTGCGGGGGTTGTTCGGACTGACGCGGCGATGACCACCTGGTTGTTCGGTAGCGCCATTCTGTCCCTGTTCGTTTGGATCGGATTGATCCTGTTCTGGGGCCGTTTCTGGTGGGCCGACCAACGGCTCTTGCCGGCGCCGGCCCGTGATCCCGGCCGAAAATGGCCCGATGTCGTCGCCGTTATCCCCGCCCGGAACGAGGCGCCGACCATCGGCCGCACGGTGTCGTCGTTGCTGGCCCAGGCCTATCCCGGAAAATTGGAGGTGATCGTCGTCGATGACAACAGCGAAGACGGCACCGGAGATATCGTCCGTCGTGCCGCGGCGGCGGCGAAAGCCAGCCGACGGGTCCATCTGGTTGAGGGTGCGCCCTTGGCAGTGGGGTGGAGCGGCAAGCTCTGGGCCGTCGAACAGGGTATCGCCGCGGCCGGCAAGATCGCGCCCCGGGCGCGCTATGTGTTGCTGACCGACGCCGATATCGAACACGATGCGGACAACCTGCGCGGCCTGGTCGCCAAGGCCGAAGCGGAAAACCGCGACCTGGTCTCGCTCATGGTCCGGTTGAATTGTCAGACCTTTTGGGAACGACTGTTGATCCCGGCCTTCGTTTTCTTCTTTCAAAAGCTTTATCCCTTTCCCTGGGTTAACGACCCGACCCGGCGTCTGGCTGCGGCTGCCGGGGGGTGCATGTTGGTCCGGCGACAGGCCTTGGCGGCGGCCGGTGGGATTTCGGCGATCCGCGGGCGGTTGATCGACGACTGCGCCCTGGCGGCGCTGATAAAGCGCGGGGGATCGATTTGGCTCGGTCTGGCGACCAAGACTCGGAGCCTTCGACGTTATACGCGCTTGACCGAGGTCTGGGACATGGTGGCGCGGACAGCCTATGAACAACTGGGCCGACAACCCTTGGCCGTGGCCGGGGCCGCGCTTGGCATGGCCGTGCTGTATGTGGCGCCGCCGCTGGCCGCGGTGGTGGGCCTGGTTGCCGGGCAGGGCGACCTGCTGGCGCTCGGTCTCGGCGGTTGGGCCTTGATGGTGCTTGCCTATTGGCCGACGCTTCGGCGATATGGCCGACCGGTCTGGGTCGGCGCGGCTCTGCCGGTTGCGGGGCTTCTCTATGCGCTGATGACGGTGGATTCCGGACTGCGCCACTGGCGCGGTCGGGGCGGTGCCTGGAAGGGGCGGACCTACGGCGCCGGGCCGGGGCAAGACGCTGGGCCAGGGCTCGGACAAGGCGGTGGTGACGCCCTGCCGCCGATGCTATCCATGGACCCGATGAACGCCACCAGCACCGCCACCGACTTCGACAGCGAGGCCCCCGGAGCTTCCGACCTGGCCATGCGCCGGGCCGAAGAGGTCGTGCGCGCTTCCGGCTCTACCTTCTTCTGGGCGATGCGGGTCATGGCGCCGGAAAAGCGCCGGGCCATGTTCGCTGTCTACGCCTTCTGCCGGATCGTTGACGACATTGCCGACGAGCCCAATCCGCTTGACCAAAAGCACCGGGAACTGGCGCGCTGGCGACGCGAGATCGAACTTCTGTTCGCCGGCGATCATGGTCAATTGAGCGATCCGGTGGCGGTCGCGCTGATCGAACCGGTGGCCCGCTTCGGCCTTCGGCGCGTCGACTTTTTGGCGGTCATCGACGGCATGGAAACCGATGCGGCCGAAACCCTGCGCCTAGAGACCCGCGATGATCTGCTGCGCTATTGCGACCGCGTGGCCTGCGCCGTCGGCCGGTTGTGTTGCGGCGTCTTCGGCATCGAGCGGCGGGCGGGTGACGAGCTGGCGGCATCGCTGGGTCTGGCGTTGCAACTGACGAACATCCTGCGGGATTTGACCGAGGACGCGGCGCGCGATCGCCTGTATCTGCCGGCGGACCTGCTTGTCGCCCACGGAATTTCGGCCAACGACCCAGGCGCCGTTCTGGGTGAACCGGGTCTGGCCGGGGCGGCGCGTGAAATCGGTGTGCTGGCGGCGCAAAACTTCGCCGAAGCCCGCTGGGTGATCGCCCGCTGCGACCGCGCCAAGGTCAAGCCCGCCGTGATGATGATGGAAGCCTACGAACGCATCTTTACGCGTATCCAGGACCGGGGCTGGGGCCGTGTGACCGAACCCGCGGGCCTGAGCAAGGCGGAAAAGCTCTGGATCGCGTTTCGTTACGGCCTGCTGTGAACGGCACCGTCCACGTCATTGGCGCGGGGGTCGCCGGTTTGGCCGCCGCGGTGCGCTTGGCTGGGCAGGGGCGGCGCATCTTCGTCCATGAGGGCGCGGGCCACGCCGGCGGGCGTTGCCGGTCTTATTTCGACAGCAGCCTGGAACGGCGGATCGACAACGGCAATCACCTGGTCCTGTCGGGCAATCGCGCGATTGCCGATTACCTCAAGGCGCTGGGCGCGGAAGACGGGTTGCACGGCCCCGCGGACGCCGGTTTCCCCTTCATCGATTTAAACACCGGTGAGCGCTGGACCGTGCGGCCGGACCGCGGCGCGGTGCCTTGGTCGATCATCACGGGGCGCGGCCGGATCCCGGGAACCCGGTTGCGGGAATACCTGCGCGGGCTGCGCCTTGCGCGGGCCGGCGCCGACGCGACCGTCCGGCAATGCCTGGGCGGGCCTGGGCGTCTGTTCGAACGGTTTTGGGAACCCTTGGCCGTCGGCGTATTGAACACGCCGGCGGAAACCGCCGCCGCCGAGCCCCTTTGGCCGGTCCTGAGGGAGACCTTCGGGCGCGGGCGCGCCCATTGCCGGCCCTTGATCGCTAGGGTCGGGCTGAGCGAGGCCTTCGTCGACCCGGCGCTGCGCTATCTTTCGGCCCGGGGCGCCGAGATCGGCTACAACCGGCGGCTCAAATCCCTGTCGTTCGAGGGCGACCGGGTGACAGCCTTGCGCTTCGGCGATGCCGACCAGCCGCTCGATCCCGCCGACCGCATCGTCTTGACGGTGCCGGCCTGGCAAGCCGCTGCCCTGCTGCCCGATTTCGCCGGGCCGACCACGGCCCATGCCATCGTCAACGCGCATTTTCGTTTGCCGGTGGCGGCTGCTGGTGCGCCGCTGATCGGGCTCGTCGGCGGAACGGCGCAATGGGTCTTCGTCCGGGGTGACGTTGCCTCGGTCACCGTCAGCGCCGCCGATGGCCTGGCGGAAAAAGGCGGCCCGACAATCGCCCGATTGCTCTGGCCGGAGGTTTGCCGCGCACTCGGCGGCG
>JANQIJ010000111.1 GCA_028282185.1 Rhodospirillales bacterium | reverse complement strand
GGCGCCCACCATGTGAGCGCCACCAAGATCACCGCGTACCATGACCGAACCATCGATCCCCCTGCACCGGCGACTCTATGTGAAAACCGCCGGGCGGGGCAATTACTCTGGGTCCAAATGCCTGGCAGTCCGGCCGAGGCTGGCAACGCGCACAGACGCCACCGGCGGGGCGTTGCGCGATGCAGGTCTCACGCTCAGGAATGATAGGCGGCGTAAACCTTGGCCCGGCCGACGGCACCTTTGTAAAGGGGCTTGCGCACCTGCCAGTTGGACGCGGTCAGGACCGCGCCGCCGGCCTGATGGAAGTCCAGGCAGACCGGGTCCCAATCGAGCCCAAGGAACTCGAACAGCCGCCGGCTTTGACCCTCTTGGTCCGCGATCAGAGTCTCGTATTGAACCTCCAAGATCGGCAATCCCAGGGCGCCCTGCCAATGGGCCATGGCCCGGTCCATCACCGTCTGGACCCGGGCAATGTCGCCCATGTCCGTCGACCAGACGTGACCCCGGGCAAAGTTCGTAAAGAAACATGACAGTGCTGTATCGGCGGCATCGCGCCGGCACCAAACCACCCGCGCGCCCGGCAGCAACGTGTGAACCAGGCCCAGGTGAAACGCGTTGAACGGCGTCTTGTCGACGACCCGTTTGGCGTCGCGCCCGGCCGTCAAACGTTTCAGGTAGTCGGCGGCGAGCTCATCCGCGCGGTCCGCCGCCAGGTCGGCCAAGGCCCCTGGATAGCCGGGCAGCAAAGTGGCCAACATGTCCGGTTCGCCGGCGCCGGCGCCATCCGGGTGGCTGGAAATGATCTGTTCGACCAGGGTCGTGCCGGCGCGCGGCATGCCGACGATCAGAACCGGGCGTTCATCGCCCAACGCGCCCAGGGTTTCGCCGGAACCGTCCGGCAAGACCGTTTCAATGATCTGACCGATATGACCCTCGAAGGCATCTGCGTCGAAGCCCTGCCCCGCCGCTATCAGCAACCTGCGGCGCATCGCGTTGCCCCGGCAGGCCGCGTCCCAGGCGGCGGCATGGTCGCCCCGGCGATCGCGGGCGGCCGCCTGGGCGAAATGGATTTGCGCCGTTTGGTCGTTTTCCGGTGCGTCGGCGAGAAGGCCGTCCAGGCGCGTCTCGTCATCTTCGGTCAAGGCACCGGCCGCGGCCAGGTTGACCCAGGCATCGCCCAGCGTTTCGTGGGCCTCGACCGCGCGGCGGAAGGCGCTTTCGGCCTCCGTCGTATCCCCCTTGGCGAGCAGCACCATGCCAAGCCCGGACCAGGCCCCGGCGAAGCCGTCGAACCGCGCCACGGCATCGCGATAGGCCGCTTCGGCGGCGGCCAGGTCGCCCTGTTTGAACAGAGCGGCGGCCAGATTGGCGCGGGCCTCCAGGTAGCCGTCACGCAACGTGATCGCCTGTTGAAAGGCTTCCTGCGCCCCCGTCAGGTCGCCCCGCGCCGCCAAGGCATTGCCCAGCGCGTTGAAGCCTTCCGGGTAGTCCGGCCTCAATCGCACGGCCCGGCGGCAGGCCTCTTCCGCGCCCGGTAGGTCGCCCAACCGCCTGAGGACGATGCCCAGGTTGCCGGGCGGCATGGGATTGGTCGGGTCGATCTCGGCGGCGGCGCGGTAATAGTCGGCCGCCTCGGCCAAGGCGCCCTTGCGGAAACACAAGTTGCCCAAATTGATATGCGCTTCCAGGTATTTGCCGTCCAGTTCGACGGCCCGGCGGCTCGCCACCTCGGCGTCTTCGATCCGGCCCTGCAGTTCAAGCGCCACGGCCAGATTGTTATGGGCCTCGGCGTTGTCAGGGGTCAGCGACAGAAGATGTCTGGACGCCGCCTCGGCCTCCGCGCCCCGACCGCAGAGGTTCAATACTGCGGCCAGGTTGGCATGGATCGCCGGGTTCTCGCCGTCGACCATGGAGGCGGCGACCAGATGGTCGGCCGCTTCGTCGATGCGGCCCGTTTGGTACTCGATCAGGCCCAGAAGGTGCAGGGCCTCGACCTCGCGCGGATGGTCGTCCAAGACCTTGCGGAACGCGGTTTCCGCTTCATCGAAACGACCGTCGCGAAAAGCGGTGACACCGGCCGTCAGGCGCGCCCGCGTCTGCGGCGAGGGCTTGCCCGCCGCCTTGTCCAATTTCTTCTGTTTGCGCCGTTCCTGGCGGTTCACCGGCTTCACTCCAACGAACCGGAAAAGAAATCGGGGGCCCGGGTTCTCAACCGGACCCCCAGTGATGTAGGGAGACTAGTAACAAGGCGGCGTCCTGCCAAGCGGGATCGCCCGGCGGATTACGCGGAGGCCGCCTCTGGGGAGGATACGTCTTCCGGGAAGGTCGGGTAGAGGCCTTCCGTGCGGCCGCGCTGCTGGACCAGTGCGAGAACCGCGTCGATATAGGGGGTCGGAATCTTGACCATGCGGCCCATTTCCTGAACCGCGGTTAGCAGCGCGTCGATTTCCAGGGCGCGACGGCTTTCCAAATCCTGCAGCATCGACGTCTTATGAGCGCCGACGCCGGCGGCGCCATCGACCCGCCGGTTGATGTTGACCCGGAAATTGGTGCCGAGCCAACGGCCGATTTCCTCGGCCTCCGACATCATCTGGCGGGCCAGCTGACGGGTCCCCGCATCGGTGGCGATCACATCGAGGGTCGCGCCGGTCAACACGCTGATCGGATTGAAGCACAAATTGCCCCAGAGCTTGACCCAGATTTCATCGCGGATGTTGTTGCGCACGGGGGCGCGGAACCCGGCCGCCTCCATGGCATCGGCGAGCTTTGTCGCGCGTTCGGAAATACTGCCGTCCGGCTCGCCCAAGCGGAACTTGTTGCCATAGGTATGCTTGATCACGCCGGGAGCGGCGATTTCCGTCGCCGGATCGACGACGCAGCCGATCACCCGTTCCGGGCCGATCAGGTTCCATTGCTTGGCGCCGGGATCGACGCTTTCCAGCGACCGGTTGGGAAAGGCGCCGTCGAGGCCGTAGAAATACCACCAAGGCACGCCGTTCATGGCCGTGACCACCGCGGTGTCCTCGCCCAGGAGCGGCACCATCTGTTCGGCGACCTCATATGCCTGATGGGCCTTCAAGGTGACGATCACGTAGTCCTGGGGGCCGGCTTCGCGGGGATCGTCGGTCGCCTGCACGGGCGTTACCGTTTCCTCGCCCTCCATGATCAGGGTCAGGCCCTTTTCACGCATCGCGGCAAGGTGGGGGCCGCGCGCGATCAAGGTCACTTCTTGGCCCTGCGCCGCCAGTTTCGCGCCGAGGAACCCGCCAATCGCACCGGCTCCGTAAATGCAAATCTTCACAACACCCTCCCGCCGTTTTGGCATCTCACCGGTCTGGCCACCGGGCGCTGCGGCGCCGTGCCATCGGTTCTGTTTCCAAACCTGCAAGACACATCTTAAATTTCTTAAGTGTCATGGCAAGTCAACCAGGGGACAATCCGGGGAAAATCTGACTCCGGATCAGCGGGCGGCCCGCCCGCGCATCCGTGCGAAACGCCCAACAGCCGACCGTCCGAGCCCGGTAAAATCGAACAGAATTGGTATATGGTATACCAGATGCAGCGACGAGTCCAAGGCTCTTTTCAGATACCGGAAATACCCCTGGTCACATCCCGGAAATGCCCCTGCGCTGGGCGGAAACGCCCGGGTAACAGGGTGGAAACACCAGACAACGGCGGGCGGCCCATGGCCCGGTGGCTCGGACCGATCGGGCCGCTCGCCCCACCGAACGGCGAATGGGACAAGCCGGCGGGCCATCCGCCGCTTGCCCCGCCGCACGCGAGCCGGTAAACGAAATCGGCAGGGAAGCCTGCCAGGCGGCTGTCGGCAAGGGCAAACGCGTCTCCCCGCGCGGCCCCCGCTCCGCACCCGAAGGATCGTTCCGAAGAGGATATCGATGACCCCCGCCCAGGAAACCGCCAAACTGCTGCTCGACATCAAGGCCGTGAACTTCCGCCCAGAAGAGCCCTATATCTTCACCTCCGGCTGGGCCAGCCCGGTCTATATCGACTGTCGCTGGGTGATCTCGTTCACGCAAGCCCGGCGCCGGATTATCGAGTTGGGGATTGAGATGCTGCGCCGCGATGCCGGGCTCGACGCCGTAGACGCCGTCGCCGGCGGCGAGACGGCAGGCATCCCCTATGCCGCCTGGATATCGGAAGCGGCGTCCAAGCCCATGCTTTACGTGCGCAAGAAACCCAAGGGCTTCGGCCGCGATGCGCAGATCGAGGGCAACCTTGTCGAGGGCTCCAAGGTCTTGCTGGTCGAGGATCTGGCGTCGGACGGGGCGTCGAAAATGAACTTCGTCAACGCGCTCAGGACCGCCGGCGGCGACGTATCCGATGCCTTCGTCGTGTTCTTCTACGGCGTCTTCCGGGGGGCCTTGGAGGCCTTGGAAAAGGAAGGCGTGACTCTGCGCTACCTGGCGACCTGGGCCGACGTTCTGGAGGTGGCGGAACAGGGCGGCTATTTCGGGCCGGAGGCGATCGCCGGGGTGCGAACCTTCCTGGACGATCCGGAAACCTGGTCGAAAGCCCATGGCGGCCGGGGTTATGAAGATTAGAAAGCGGCTTTATGGCCTGGCCCTGGCGGTGCTGGCCGCCGTCGGGGTGGCGCTCGCCGTCCCCGGCCCGGCGCAGGCGGAACGCGATCAGCTGACCATCGGCATCACCCAGTATCCGTCCACCTTTCACCCGAACATCGACAGCATGCTGGCAAAGTCCTACATCCTGGGCTTCACGCGCCGGCCGTTCACCGTACACGACCATTCCTGGAACCTGGTCTGCATGCTCTGCACCAAACTGCCGACCATCGAAAACGGCCTGGCGGTGCCGGAACGCACGCCCGGCGGCAAGAAGGGCATCGCCGTCACCTATACGATCCGGCCCGACGCCTTTTGGGGCGACGGCAAACCGATCACCACGGACGACGTGCTGTTCACCTGGAAGGTTGGGCGCAACGGCAAGACCGGCACCCTGCCCATCGAACTCTACCGCTCGGCCTATAAGATCGTCGCCCAGGACGACAAGACCTTCACCATGCATTTCGACAAGCTGACCTTCAATTACAACGCGATCAATGCCTTTTCGTTGCTGCCGGCCCATGTGGACCGGGTCAATTTCGAAGCCGATCCGGTCACCTACAAGAACAAGACCGCCTTCGATACGGATACGACCAACGAAGCGCTGTATTTCGGGCCCTACCTGATCACGGAAACGAAACGCGGCAGCCATGTGGTGCTGGAGCGCAATCCGAAATGGTGGGGCAAGCCGGGACCGTTCAAACGGATCATCATCAAGACCATCCCCAATACGGCGGCGCTTGAAGCCAACCTGTTGAGCGGCAACATCGACATGATCGCGGGCGAACTGGGGCTGACCGTGGATCAGGCGCTCCGCTTCGAAAAGCGCCATGGCCGCAAGTTCAACGTCCTCTACAAATCCGGGCTGATCTATGAACACATTGATTTGAACCTGGACAATCCCTTATTACAGGATCGGAACATCCGCCACGCGCTGATCCATGCCATCGACCGGGAGGCGATCTCGCAACAATTGTTCGGCGGCCGCCAGCCGGTCGCCCATTCCAACGTCAATCCCCTGGATTGGGTCCATGCGCCGGACATTCCAATCTTCGCCCATGACCCAAAGAAAGCCCAGGATATCCTTGTAAAGGCTGAATTTACCAAACTGAATAAAGGCATCCGCCATCACGCGGAAACGGGCCAGGCCCTGCGCTTCGAATTCATGACCACGGCCGGCTCCAAGGCCCGCGAATTGGTCCAACAGGTGCTGCAGAGCCAGTGGAAATCCGTCGGCATCGACGTCCGCATCCGCAACGAGCCGGCCCGCGTCTATTTCGGCCAGACGATGACCCAGCGCAAGTTCACCGGCCTGGCAATGTATGCCTGGCTGTCGGCGCCGGAAAGCGTGCCCCGCGGGCAGTTGCATTCGGCCCATATCCCGACCCGGGCCAATGGCTGGGCCGGGCAGAACTATCCCGGGTTCCGCAACAAGGAAATGGATGCCCTGATCGAAAAGATCGAGGTCGAATTGGACCGGGAAAAGCGCAAGGCCCTGTGGCGCCGGCTACAGGAAATCTATGTCACCGAACTGCCGGTGATCCCGCTTTACTTCCGGGCCTCGGCCTTCGTCATGCCGAAATGGCTGACCGGGGTCGAGCCCACGGGCCACCAATACGCGACCAGCCTTTGGGTCGAGGACTGGGGCGTGAAGTAGACGCCGGGACTGAACACCTAGGGAACCCGCCATTCCGGGGACGCCCGAAGCACATACCGACCAAGAAGCCAGAACGCGCCCTATCCAACCGAACGCCTCGATGAGGAAATCAAACCGTCGTGAGCCAGGAATCAAACATGACGATCAAATTTGGTGAAGACCTGCAATCATGCTGAAGAACCGATCAATCGGTATGCATTTTGGACATGATGCAGCCATTGCAACGATCCACGACGATGGAATCGAGTATACGGCGATGGAGCGCACCACCAGGTGCAAGCACGCATTGGGAATCGAGTCCGAGCATGTATGGGGCCATCTCGAAACTCCCGCGGATCGATCCAGCGTGGTTTTGAGTTGCACACAGGGCGTACCGGTCTTTTTCGATCGGAATGTCATCGACATCGAACTGGAAAACGCCGTTCCCTACAGCGCCGCGGATTTTTTCGGCAAAATGGGGAATGACAGCCATTATCATAAATATTCCAGCTGGTCGGACGAAAAGATCTACGGATATGAAGGGCTGTTGGTTCCGGAAGATACCTATCGTGTTAACGCCCAAGATTTCTCGGGCCAGTTGGAAAGTTTTTCCGCGCTCGCCGCTTCTACGCCAACCTTTCAAAACCGTTCGGGACTTTGCTTCAAGAGGGGCCGAATTACTTCAGCAAAAGATCAAAACACGAAACCTTTTCAGTTCTGGGAACATCACTATCTTCATGCCGTTTACGCCGCCTGCGCCGCATCTGGCCTTGAAGACAGCCTTATCCTGACCTTCGACGGTTGGGTCGGGCCCGTATTTGGCGCTGGGGGAGCATACTTTTTTTCGAAAGAAGCCGGGGTCAAACCGATCTTGCCGGTCGACGGTTGGATTGGGCAATTTTATGACAATGTCGCCGATATGCTGGGATTGGGTATCGACGGAGGCGCGGGAAAATTGATGGGATTGGCACCCTATGGAAAGCCGATCTACTTTTCAGATGACCTGACAGGAATGCGACATGAAGTGATGGCCGCGCATGGATTGCTTGGCGGCAACGCGCAGTCCACGCGCCCGATCGTGAACAAGTGGCTGTCCGACATTACCAACGGTGAAGATGTTTCGACCTGGGACAAGAACTGTAAAACCCCGCCCAAACTGGTTGCCGACATTGCCGCGTCCGCACAATCGGTGCTGGAGGTACATCAAACAAGGCTTTGTGAAGCTGCGTTGCGGATGTGCGCCAACGGAGAATTTGAACCGAAACGCATAATCTTTTCAGGTGGGGTATCGCTGAACTGCCCCGCCAACTCTCGAATTTTCGAGAAGTACAATGTTTTGAAAGTGCCGCCCGCGGTAAACGACGAGGGATTGGCCATCGGTGGTGCGGTTCTCGGCTGGAAAGCGCTCACGGATGAATGGCCGGACGGGCTCGACTCCCCTTATCTGGGCCACGAAATACGTGAAGAAGAAATGCAGAATCAGGCAGATTCGTTTGGGTGGAGAAGGATATTCGAAACCCCGACCGCTGCTTGTGTTCAGCTCTTGAAAGCCGGCGGTTTAATCGCCGTTGCACGTGGAAAATCCGAGGTTGGCCCGCGAGCGCTGGGGCACCGTTCGCTGATTGCGGATGCAAATTCCCCGACCTCATGGGAACGCGTCAATGAAGCGAAGGGCAGGGAAATGTGGCGTCCCCTTGCGCCAGCCGTTCTGCATAGAACCCGAGATGAATATTTCGATTCCGGTCCCAAAGAATCGAAATACATGCTTTTCACCTATCGCGTCAAATCCAGCGATCTTCCAGCCATTACTCATTGCGACCAATCTGCAAGAGTGCAAACGGTCGGTGAGGATTGTCCTTCTTTCTTTTTGATACTTGAGGAACTGGAAAGAAACGGTTTCGACACCGTAATCTTGAACACGTCTCTGAACGGACCAGGAAGACCGATCGCCGAAACGGAAGAGGACGTATTCAAGGAGGCGGCCTATCTAAAGCTGGACGCCGTTTATACGATCGATTCTCTGTTTATCAATCCTGGTTCAAAAATCGACCCATCGTATTAGGAATTAAGTCCGCACAGAAACCCGAACTCCATCCTGTTGAAATGCGGACCAGGCGGCTTCCTGTTTTTTTGACCAGAAATGAAGGGCGCTGATCGCAAGGCCCTCATGTCGCTCAAGCGCGCGGTCTCGGACGCGCCGCTTGTTATTCATCTGGCGGGCCTCGGCCCCGCCCACTAATCTCTGCCAATGCTCTGGTTTCTGGGACAACGCCTCGTCCAATCCGCCGTCGTCCTGACGGTCATGTCCTTCGTGATCTTCGGCCTGATCGGCCTGATGCCGGGGGACCCGGTGGATCTGCTGATCTCCGCCGACCCGGAAATGACGTCCGACGACATCGCGCGGCTCCGCGAAATCTACGGCCTCGACCGCCCCCTGGTGGAACGCTACGGCGTCTGGCTCTGGGCTGTCCTGCAAGGCGATTTCGGGTTTTCCCGGCTGTTCGCCCAGCCGGTCATTACCGTTCTGCTGCCGGCGCTCGGCAACACTCTGGCGCTGTTGGGCATCAGCCTGGCCCTGGCGCTCGCGATCGGCCTGCCGCTCGGCATCTATGCGGCGGTAAAGCCCTATTCGCCTCGGGATTACGCGGTCAACCTGATGGCCTTCGCCGGAATCTCGATCCCGTCCTTTTGGCTGGGTCTGCTGCTGATCATCCTGTTCGCCGTGGTCCTGGGCATCTTGCCGGCGGGCGGTTTCGGCACGCCGGGGGTCGATGACTGGTCGGACAAGCTGATCTACCTGGTTCTGCCGGCGATGAGCCTGACGCTGGCCAGCGTCGGCGGCCATACCCGCTACATGCGGGCCAGCATGCTTGAGACGCTGCGCCAGGACTATATCCGCACGGCCCGGGCCAAGGGCCTGAGCGAACGGCGGGTGGTGCTGGGCCATGCGCTCAGGAACGCGCTGATCCCGGTGACGACGATCATCGCCCTGGATTTCGGTTTTCTGTTTTCCGGCGCCCTGATCACGGAAACGATCTTCGCCTATCCGGGGATGGGCAAGCTGACCTACGACGCGGTCATGGGCAACGATTTCAATCTGGCGCTGATCTGTCTGCTGCTCGCCACCCTGGTCACCCTGATCGGCAACATCCTGGCCGACCTGGCCTATGCCTGGCTCGACCCGCGCATCGGTTTCGAGGCGCGCCAGCCATGAGCGACACCGCGCAAAACGCCGCCGTCGGCCGGACGCCGCTGCAGTTGGTCGCCCGCCGGTTCTGGCGCCATCGCTTGGCCGTGGTCAGCCTGGGCGTGCTTGTCATCCTGGCGGCGCTGGCCCTGTTGGCGTCGGTAATCGAGGCGGCGCTCGGCGTCGACGGCAACGCGGTCAACCTGTTCGGCCGGTTCCAGCCGCCGACCAGCGACCATCTACTAGGGACCGACGAAGCCGGCCGCGACGTTCTGGTGCGGCTTCTTTACGGCGGTCGGGTGTCGCTCGCCGTTGGCCTGGCCGCGGCGTTGACGGCGGCCTTCATCGGCACCACGATCGGCCTGATTTCCGGATACTTCGGTGGCCGCATGGACACGTTGTTCATGCGCTTGACCGACGGCTTCATCGCCCTGCCCCTGCTGCCGTTGTTGATCGTCCTGGCGGCCCTGGACCTGGAAAAGCTGGGCATCCCCCGCGACATCGCCCAATCGGAAAGCGTGAGCCTGTACCGCATTGTCGTCATCGTCGCCCTGGTCGGCTGGACCACCGTGGCCCGCCTGGTCCGGGCGACGGCGCTCAGCTTGCGCGAACGCCCCTTCGTCATGGCCGCGCGGGCCCAAGGGGCGTCCAGCCTGCGGATCATGACGGCGCATATCCTGCCCAATCTGGCCTCGCCGATCATCGTTGCGACGACGCTCAGCGTCGGCAACGTGATCCTGTTGGAATCGGTCTTGAGCTTCCTTGGCCTCGGCATCCAGCCGCCGATCCCCAGTTGGGGAAACCTGCTGACCAACGCCCAGGAACTGATTTGGGACGCGCCGGCGCTGGCGATCTATCCCGGCCTGTTGATCTTCGTCACGGTGATCGCCTTCAATTTCGTCGGCGACGGCCTGCAGGACGCGCTCGACCCCCGCTCGCTGGAACACGACCGCAGCTAATGTTTGACCCCATCCGACCGCGCCCGGATTAGGGCCGGGTTTCCCACATCGTCGCCGGATGGCAAACCCTAGTGCGACATCAGGACCGGCAGGGTCTGGTTCGACAACACCCGGTTGGTGACCCCACCGAGCAGCAGTTCGGACCAGCGGGCATGGCCGTAGGCGCCCATGACCATCAAGTCCGCCTGCATGTCGGCGGCGCGGCTCAACAGCATGTTGCCGGGATCGACCTCGCCGGAAGTCACATGGTCGGCCTCGACCTTGACCCCGTGGCGCGCCAGATGGGTGGCGATGTCGGCGCCTGGATCATGTTTGGGGCCGTCATTCAGGTCCGGATTGACGACCATGACGCGGACCTCGTCCGCTTTCTCCAAAAGGGCCAGCGAATCATGCACCGCCCGCGCGGCCAAGGCGCCGCCGTCCCAGGCGATCAGGATTCGCTTGCAGGCCAGGTCGCCATTGTATCGATGGGGCAGAACCATGACCGGCCGGCCGGCGGTCAGGATCAGGCGATCGGGCATGTCCCGGTCGCCCTGGAACAGGCCCCGGTCCGGATCGCTCTGACCGACCACCAAAAGGTCCGCATAGCGGCCATGCATGCCGAGCAGGCGGCCCGCATCGCCGGGCGAGGCCCGCCACTCGACGGAGACCCCCGCATTCCCCGGCGCCGCCTTGGCAAAGGCCACGCGGGCTTCCTCGGCGGCGTCTGCGGCCGCCTGTTTCTGGGCATCCAGGATCTCCGGGTTCACATGCACCTCGGCATAGGTCGGGATGACCGGACTGGGGATGGCGTAGACCCCGGTCAAATGCGCGCCATGGGCAATCGCCAGGGACAATGCCGCCTTGGCCCGGGCCTGGGCGTCTTCCGCGTTGTCCATATGGACGGTGATGTCTTTCAATGCCATGGATCGTCTCCTATGGAGTGGGTTCCTCGATTTCCACCATTGAAGCCCGGCCCATCGGAACCGTACATGACACGGATCAAGCCGCGCGGATTTATTTTTCGCCCGGCTATTCGAATCTTCGTGCATTGCCCCGCTGCACAGCCTATTTCAAACTGATCGCGTCCCCTTCATCGTCCGCGAAAGGCAGGCCATGTCCAGTCCACCCCCCGGAAACTCCGCCGCCAGCCGCGACATCGCCTATCACGTGCATGGTTATACGAACCTGGCGAAACATGAACAGATCGGCCCGCAGATCGTCAGCCGGGGTCGCGGCATTCGCGTCTTCGACGATGCCGGCAAGGAATACGTCGAAGGCCTGGCCGGGCTCTGGGCCGTGTCCCTGGGTTTCAGCGAACAACGCCTGGTCGACGCGGCGCGCCGGGAACTGGAACGACTGCCCAACTATCATTGCTTCGCCCATAAGACACCGGACGTGACCATCGATCTGGCGGAACGGCTTTTGGGTCTGGCGCCGGTGCCCATGTCCAAGGTGCTGTTCGCCAATTCCGGCTCGGAAGCCATCGACCTGGCGGTCAAGCTGATCTGGTACGTCAACAATGCCCGCGGCCGACCGCATAAGAAGAAGCTGATCGCCCGCAAGAAGGGCTACCATGGGGTCACCGTCGCCGGCGCCAGCTTGACAGGCCTGCCCCACCTGCATGGCGATTTCGACCTGCCGATCCAGGGCGTCCTGCATACGGATTGCCCGCACCATTACCGGTTCGCCGAACCGGGTGAAACGGCCGCCGACTTCGCCACGCGGCTGGCCGACAACCTGGAACAGTTGATCCTGGACGAAGGGCCGGAAACGGTCGCCGCGTTCTTCGCCGAACCGGTGCTGGGCGCCGGCGGCGTGATCGTGCCGCCGGAAACCTACTACGGCAAGGTCCAGGCCGTGCTGGCCAAGCACGACGTGATGCTGGTGGCCGACGAAGTGATCTGCGGTTTCGGCCGGACCGGTAACATGTGGGGGACCACGACCATGGGCCTGAAGCCGGACATGATGACCATGGCAAAGGCGCTGACCTCGGGATACATCCCCATGTCGGCCCTGATGATCTCGGAAGAAATTTACCGAGATTTGGTTAAGCAAAGCGAGGCTTTCGGTGTTTTCGGCCACGGCTCCACCTATGCCGGGCATCCGGTCGCCGCCGCCGTGGCTTTGGAAACCTTGGCAATTTATGAAGAACGCGACATCGTCGACCACGTCCGGATGACGGCTCCGGCCCTGCAGGACGGTTTGCGCCGTTTCGCCGGCCACCCCCTGGTCGGCGAGGTCCGAGGTCTTGGCCTGATCGGCGCCATCGAGTTGGTCAATGACAAGGCGGAAAAAACGCCCTTCGACCCGGCCATGGCCGTCGGCGCGACGTGCCAGGCTTTCTGTTACGAAGCCGGATTGGTCACGCGGGCGCTGGGCGACTCCTTGGCCTTCTGCCCGCCGCTGATCGCCACGGCGGCCGACATCGACGATATCCTGACCCGGTTCGGCGAAGGTTTGAACCGCACTGAACACTGGCTGGCCGAGGCCGCGGCCTAGGTCCCGGCCGTTGTCGGGTGGCCCGCTGGACAGGCGTCCGACGCGGCCATAGACTCGGTTTCGGGTCTAGCCCACCCGGCGGCGATGATATTTGGAGCCCGCGCTGATGTATTCGGACAACACCCTGACCCCCCGCGAGGCGGTGCGGCTTTGCGCGTTGGGCACGCTGGCGGCCGGCGCCTTGAACTACAGTGCCTTGGCCCAGGAGGTCCGTCACTTCACCAGCCACATTCTGGGGCCGTCCCTGGACGTCATGGGAACCTCCATCGAATTGTTGAAGTACGAGGGCCTGGTCAGCGCCGCCGAAGGCAAGGGCCTGGAGGACGACGCGCTGCTGACCATCACGGACGATGGCCGCCAACAGTTGACGACCTTGCTGACCGCACGGATACGCGCGCAAAGCAATGACATGAACAAGCTGATCATGGCCCTAAAGTTCCGATTCCTGCACCTTCTGAAAACCGACGATCAGCTGGATCAGATCGACTTGCTGCTCGAGGCCGCGGAAGGCGAGATCGCCCGCCTGGAAAGCCTGCGCAGCCACAATGGTGACGGCGAGACTCTGCTGGTCGACTGGCTGGATCACGATATCGAAGCCCTCAGGGGGCGCATCACCTGGCTGGAAGAGATGTCGGAACGCCTTGAGAAGGAAGGCGCTTGAACCGACGCCTGGCGCGCGGCCATCCGCTCCGGGCAGCGACCATCGGAAATCGCCCGCGATGGTCCGGCACCGCGATCAACGCGGCGGCGTGGCGACCTTCTCGGCGACCCGGGTCAGGCCGGCCATCACCCGGCGTCCATCGCTGCCGCCATCGCCTGACAGGCGTCGATTGATCACCGCCCACATGGCGTCGAGGCACAGCGCGAGAAGCTCCATACTCTCTTCGTCGACCCGATCCAAATCCTTCAGATAGCGGCACATCAGCGTGCCGATTTCGGTCATCAAATGGTAACCGAAGCTGCCACCCTGGCCCTTGACGTCATGGGCAACGGCAAACAAATCGCGATAGATTGCGTCGCCGGCGGTCATGCCGACCTTCAAACCGGCCAAGGCATTTGCCAGTTTGCCGAGATCCGCCTCGACCCATTCCAGGTAGTCGGCCCTCATCTCGGCGAACGAGGCTTCGGCCTGTGCCAGGGTTTCCGGCGTCACCGCGCCGGTCCCGCCGGTGCTGACCTTGGTCTTCAGCTTGTTCGGCGGATTGATGATTTCAGGTTTGTCGGCCATGGCCAGGTTACGCGCCGGCGGTTTCGCCGCCTCCCTATTCGCCAGGAGCCTAACCGCCGGGCCCCCGATCACGCAACCGTCTAGGTCCGCCCACGCCGGCCGACGCAGGATCAGAGCAAGCCCAACCCGCGCAATTCATCGGCCATTTCCGGCGGCAGCCTATTGGCCCCGCGCTCGACACCGTCCAGATCGGGCGGCGCATCCACGGCCGGAAAATAACGCCAGCCCTGAAACGGCCGAAAGCTTCGCGGGCGCACCGGGACAAGGTCCGCATCCAACAACAGGCCACAGGCCGGCAAACCGGCGCCATTGACCGTTTCGCGAAACCCGACGAGACGCTGGCGGCAACGTACCGCCCGCTTGATCACCCAATATATCGATCCGCCGTCCAATAATTCCTCCTTGCGTCGGGGCCACATGCGGGTGACATGCATCAAGGCGCCATCGCCGCCTTGCCGGCGGCGGGATTCCGCCCGCTCGGCCTGGGCCTGGGCCAAATGATCGATTGAATCGATGCCAACGGAGAGCTTGATCAAGTTTAGGGTCATGAGGCGGGGCTGAACTGGGCAGGTGGGCGTGGCGTCGGCTTCGACAATGCATTGCCCGGGGAACACGAACCTTACCAGGATCGAGGCCAGGGCAAAGGGGCCACGACCGAAAGTTACCCACAGGTCGGCTGTCCAGGACCCGGGACACCGCTTGCAAGCGGGCCGTGCCGGTGTGATCTCGGAGCGGCTGGTCTAGGCGCCGGGCCCTATCGGCGCCAGTCGGGCTTGCGCTTCTCCAGAAATGCGGCCAGGCCCTCGCGGGCTTCCTGACTGGCCCGGACACGGGCGATATGACCGGCGGTCTGCGCCATCAAGGCCTCGTCCGTCATCCGCCCATCGACATAGCGGATAAGATTCTTGACCTCGCCCATGGCCCGGGGGCCGTTGGCGAGGAGCATCTCGGTGAATTCGCCAACCCGGGCCGTCAACCCATCGGCGGCGACGACCTCGGTGATCAGTCCGATTTCCATGGCGCGCCGGGCGTCGAACCGTTCGCCGGTCAGCATATAGCGCGCGGCCTGGCGCGGGCCGATCGCCGAAACCACGTAGGGGCCGATGGCGGCGGGGATGATGCCGAGCGTGACCTCGGTCAGGGCGAACTCGGCGCTGTCCACGGCAATGGCAATGTCACAGGCGGCGATCAGGCCGACGCCGCCGCCGAAGGCATTGCCCTGCACGGCCGCGATCGTCGGCTTGCGCAGACTCGACAAGGCCTTGGCGGGCTTGAACTTTGCCTTGTCGAGTCTGCGCAAGCCGAC
>JANQIJ010000091.1 GCA_028282185.1 Rhodospirillales bacterium | reverse complement strand
CGACCTGTTGGGCTGCGCTTTGCGCCAGTCAGGCCGCAAGGATGCCGCGATCCGTCAGTTCCGCAAGGCCATTTCGCTCGATCCCGATTGCGCCCCGGCCTATTACAACATGGGCAACGTCTACCGCGACAATCGGCAATTCGACGAGGCCGCGCGCCTGTTCAACAAGACCATCCTGATCGATCCGGACAATGTCAACGCGCGCTTCAACCTGGGCCAGGCATTGTACAATCTGGGCAAATTGTCGGAGGCCAGCGCCGCGTTTCGATCGGTCGTCGAACAAAACCCGGCGGACCTCGAGGCGGTCCTCGCCCTGGTCCAAAGCCTGATGTGGCAGGATGACCTGATGGGCGCGAAGGCCGCGCTTTTGGTGGCACTTGAAACGCTTCCCGACATGCCGGAACTGCTCGACCCCCTGGCCGACCTTGCCATGCGGTTGGACGATTTTGCCCTGGCCAGGCAATCCCTGGAAAAACTGCTGCGAGTGGCGCCGCGAACCAGCGAACTGCTGCGTCGCAAGACCATGGCGGAAGTGGGCGCCGAGGACATGGAGGCGGCCATGAACACGGCTCGGGCAGCGCTTGACGAGGCGCCGGACGACCCCGACTGCCGGCTCAACATGGCACACCTGCTCGAACGCCTGAACCGAACGGCGGAGGCCGGGCGCCATGTCTCGGCAGGCTTGGCGCAGGCACCGGACCATCCCGGCCTGACTCTGGTCGCGGCACGGCTCGAGCGGCGCGAGGGACAGACCGAGGAGGCGCTGCGGCGCCTCAAAGCGCTGTCGCCGGAAGCCATATCCAGTTCGACCAGTCAAAGTCACATCCATTTCGAGTTGGGCCGACTGTATACGGCGATCGACCGCCCGGGCGACGCGATCGAGAACTTCGCCCTGGGCAATGCCGCGTTGGTCGATGACGCGGACATGTTGGCGACGATGAAGGCGACGGCCGAGGCCTATCTCGACCGGGCGGCCGCGGCCTACAGGGGTTTGGACGACCGACAACCCGGCCCGCCGCCCACGCCTTCCGCCGAGGGAACGGCCGACTCCCCGGTTTTCGTCATCGGCTTTCCCCGGTCGGGCACGACCCTGCTGGACCAAATCCTGGGCGCCCATCCGGCGACCCAAGTTCTCGAGGAACAGCCGACCCTCTCCGTCGTCCGCGACGCCCTCGTCGCCCGGGACGCGTCGTTTCCGGCCAGTCTTTTCGACCTATCGGATGCGGTGATCGGTGAAATGCGGGAGGTTTATTTCGACGCCGTGGCGCGCTGCATCGACCCGCGTCCGGGGGCGACGCTGATCGACAAACTGCCGCTCAACATCGTCGATGCAGGTTTGATCAACCGATTGTTTCCGGAAGCGCGTTTTCTGCTGGCCCTGCGCCATCCCTGCGACGTTTGTTTGAGCTGCTTCATGCAACCATTCACCTTGAACCAGGCAATGGCGCATTTCACCCGCCTGGACGATACCGTGGCGTTCTACGACAGGGTCATGGACCTGTGGCACCTGCAACGGGACGTTCTTGACCTGGCGGTCCATGAAATCCGCTACGAAGAGGTGGTCACCGACCTGGAGCCCGTTGCCCGCGGTCTCTTGGACTTCCTGGACCTGCCCTGGGATGCCGCGGTGTTGGACCCGACGGGCCATGCCCGCAAGCAGACCTATATCGCGACGTCGAGCTACCATCAGGTGGTCGAGGAGGTGAATACCCGCGCCGTCGACCGCTGGCGGAGGTTCGAAATCCACCTCACGCCGCACTTCAAACGGCTGAAACCGCATTTGCACAAGTTCGGTTACACGACGCAGGACGACTGACCCGACAATCCTACCGGATCGCGGAAATCCGGCTGTGGTTCGGGGCAAATCCTGGTATTTTCGCCCCCAAATCACCACTTATTTCGTCCGTAGTCCGCGCGTCGGCAACCATCGGGCGCGGCATCAATCCGGGAAACGAGCAGGACCATGCGCAAGTATTTGAACATCGACTTATCGACCAAGACCATCGACAGCGAGGAACTCGCCGGCGAAGACCTGGCCCGCGCCGGTCGCTATCGGATCGCCAAGACCCTGGTTGATCGCGACCTGGCCCGGGTCGATCCGATGTCGCCGGAAAACCCGTTCATCATTTCCGCCGGCCCCTTCGCCGGATCGAATTTCTCCAACGCCAACCGCATTTCCGTGGGTTGCAAGAGCCCGTTGACCGGCGGGATCAAGGAATCCAACGGCGGCGGCACCATGGCCTTCGCGCTTGGCCAATTGGGCATCGCCGGGATGACGTTGAACAATGCCTCGGACGACTGGGTCGTGATCCGCATCCCGCTTGACGGCGAGATCACCTTCGAAGACGCGACGCCCTATCTTGGCAAGGGCGTGTTCGAAACGGCGGAAATGCTGTTTGAAAAATACGGCGACAAGGTCTCGCTCGGCATCACCAGCCCGGTGGGCGAGTACGGCGGCCTGATGGGCGGGGTCGTCTTCACCGACCCGGAAGGCCGGCCGACACGGATTTGCGCCCGCGGTGGGGTCGGTGCCGTTCTCGGCTCGAAAAAGGTCAAGGCGATCGTCTGCGACAAGCACAAGATGCCCGATTTCCACGACCGCAAGAAGTTCATGCAGTCGCTGAAGACCTACGGCGGCGAGATCAAGGAAGACGCGGCGACCCAGAACCTGGGGGCGCGCGGCACGGCGCTTGTCGCAGACGTGATCAACCATCTGGGCGGCCTGCCGGTGGCCAACTTCCGCGAAGGCCAGTTGGTCGACACGTCGGATGGCGAGGTCCTCAAGATGGGCGGCGATTACATCCGCGAACAGAACCTGGAACGCGGCGGCGAGACGACGCACGCCTGCATGCCCGGCTGCCTGATCCGCTGTTCGAACGTCTATGCGGACGAGGACGGCAACGACCTTGTGGCGCCGTTGGAATACGAGACCATCGGCCTGCTGGGCACCAACTGCGGCCTCACCCATCCGGACCAGGTTGCCCGGGTCAACGCGGTGGCCAACGACCTTGCCATCGACACCATCGAAACCGGCGCCATGCTGGGCAGCCTGATGGACGCGGGCGTGGGCACCTACGGCGACGAGAATTTCATGTTGGAGGCGCTCGCCGACATCCGCGAAGGCAACGAACGGGGTCGCATCCTGGCCCAGGGCGCGGCCCGGGTGGCCGAGCATTACGGCATCGAACGCGTGCCGGTGATCAAGAAGCAGGCGATCAGTGCCTACGACCCCCGGGTCGTCGAGGTCACGGGCATTTCCATGATGCTGACGGCCCAGGGCGCCGACCATACCACGGGCAACCTGCCGACCTTCGAATGTACCGGCAAATCGACGGACGAGTTGGCGTTAGAAAGCGTCAAGATCCAGGCCAAATGCGCGACGGTTGACAGCCTGGGCATCTGCGTGTTCGGCCGGTCCGTGCATAACGCGCAACCGGAATTGATCATCGACGCCCTGAACGACGCGCTGGGCACCGACTTCAAGGTCGAATTCTTCGACCGCCTGGGCAAGGAGACCCTGGTGCTTGAGGAACAGTTCAACAAGGCGGCGGGCTTCGAGACCGCGGACGACGAACTGCCCGATTTTTTCTATCAAGAACCCCTGGCGCCGACCATGAAGATGGCGCGCCACCATGCGGCCGAGGTCAACCGAGTACGCGACGCCTGGTTGGCGGAATAAGGAAGCCGCGCCATGAGCTGGCAGGACCGCGACGGCCCCGAATGCGACCCCGCCGAGACCGGCGCCATCGACCTGGTCATCACGCCCAAGGAACACGATATCGGCGGCCTGTTCGTGCGCCGCTCCCTGCCGTCCAGGCTCAGGCGCAATGTCGGTCCCTTCGTCTTCCTGGACCAGATGGGCCCGGCTGTCTTCGCCCCCGGCCAAGGCATCGACGTGCGCCCGCACCCGCATATCGGGCTCGCGACCATCACCTACCTGTACGACGGCGCGATCGACCATAAGGACAGTTTGGGCTATGACCTGGCGATCCGCCCGGGCGAAGTCAATTGGATGACCGCCGGGCGCGGCATCGTTCATTCCGAGCGCACGCCGGCCAAGGAACGGGCCCAGGGCGGCCCGCTGTTCGGTCTGCAGGCCTGGGTCGCGCTGCCCATCAAGGACGAAGAAACGGACCCGTCCTTCGTCCATTACCCGGCGGACGATCTGCCGCGTTGGCAGGACGGCGGGGCCGGGGTCGCATTGATCGCCGGCAGCCTGCTGGGCCGGACCTCTCCCGTGGCTTTTTTTTCCGAGATCGTCTACGCCGACCTGCGGCTGAACGCCGACGCGGTCTTCCGATTGCCGGCGGAGCATGTCGAGCGCGCGGTCCATATCGCCGAGGGCCAGGTAATGATCGAGGGGCAGGACCTCCAAGCCGGTCAGACGGTGATTTTCCGTGAAGGCCCCGAGGTCACGCTTGAGGCCCGATCGGCGGCGAAAGTGATGATTCTGGGCGGCGCGCCCTTGGATGCGGCGCCGGACGCCAGGCCCGACCAGCCGCGCCAGATGTTCTGGAACTTCGTCTCCCATTCGGCTGAACGGATCGAGCGGGCCAAGGACGATTGGAACAACGGCCGCTTCGCCATGGTCGAAGGCGACGACGAGTTCATCCCCCTGCCGGATTGATTCCCGTCACTTGAAAGCACGTTTAAACTTGATGCCCTATGGAAAGCATTGGCGTTCATGGGAGCCATCACCAATGATAAGCTCTTGCGCTGCCTGCGCCGGCCTGTTCGTCATACTTCTGATCTCACAGGACCTGGCCGCCGCCGAAGTGATCGACGTGCAAACCCGGGACAGTCACATTCGGATCCTGATCGAAGGCCCCGCCGACCCCAGTCATGCCGTCGCGCTACTCGCCGGCGGGAACGGCGACACCGAGATCAAGGGCGACGGCTCCATCGGGCGGAGGTCGGGGAGCTTCGCCGTGCGCACGCACGGTTTTCTGCATGGCCAAGGCCGCCGTCACCTCGCCCGAAGATCAGCGAAATCTGCGTCATCACCGTGACAGCGACGATTACGCCGTCGACCTGGAAAACGTCATGGCCCATCTGCGCGGCCGGTTCGCGAACGTCCCGCTAGGCGGGATTGTCGGACTTGGTTCAAGGGTCCGCAACCGCCCGCCGATAAAGGTGCCAGGTCGCATGGCCCAGGATCGGCATGGTAACCAGCAGGCCGACCAATCCGGACAACAGCGACACCCCGATCAGGGCGGCGATGGTCACGCACCAGACGGCCATGACCCGCTTGTTGCGCAAGACAAACCGAACACTGGTCAACATCGCGGTGATGAAGTCGATGTCTCGGTCGAACAGCATCGGGATCGACACCACGGAATAGGAAAACACGGCGAAGGCAATGATCGCGCCGGCCGTGTTGCCAACCACCAAGAACAGCCAGCCGCTCGGCGTGGTGAACACGATGTCGATCAGTTCGGCGAAGCTGAAGAATTGAAAGCCCATGAAGCCGAAGGAAAGCAGCGCCGCGATATCCATCCAGACGAACAGCGAAAACCCGGTGACCAGGGCCATCCAACTGAGTTCGCGCGAGAACACCGACTTCACGCTGCCAAGCACGACCCCCCAGTTGAGGTCGACGCCGTCACCGGCGGCCTGGGCCTCGAGGCGCTGGCTGACGACATAGAAGCCGCTGGCGATGAACGGTGCGATCAGGGCGAAACCGGCGGCCAGGGGATAGACCAGATAGGGCAATTCGAAATACAGCAGCAGCAGGATCAGGAACCAGCCGCCGACGGTATAGATTCCGGCGAAAAACAGGCCGTATCCCGGCACCCGACGGAAATCGCGCAGCCCTTGGGCCAGAACCTCCAAAAGGTCGTCCATGGTCACCTGGTTGACCCGCGGCATGACCTTGTCGACGGGCCGCTCGCCCGGCCCCGCGGCGCCGGCCTCGGCGCCTTCAATCGCATTGTTCACGTTGTCACCTCTGCCACTTTTCGCGAAAATTGCGCTCCCCCCGGATCGGCATCTCACCATAATCTTTCCGGACAATTCTGTCGATCACCTGGACCGCCCGGACGCGGGCCCCGGAAATACGTGATCGGACAGACGCAACCGGGCTCAGGTGGTGCGCCGCTCGGACCAAAGGTTGAGGAAATTGCCGGCGAACACGACCGCGGCGCCGGCCAGGACCCATACCTCCAGCGGCTCGCCATAAATCAACAGCCCGGCCAGTGCGATCAGCGGCAGGCGCAGAAACTCCATCGGGAAGACGACGATGGCATCGGCCCTGGCGAAAGCCTGGGCGAGGCAGAAATGGGCGGTCAAGCCGGTCACGCTGACCACCGCGACCCAGGGCCACATGGCGGCCGACGGCATGACCCAATCGAACAGCGAAGGCACCAGGCCGAGCGGCAGCTGCACCAGGGTCATGTAGAAAACCACGGTCAACGGACTGTCGGTCCCGACCAGTTTCTTGGTCAGTGTATAGGCCACCGCATAACCCAGGGCGGCGATCAACACGGCCACTGTCGGCACGCCGATGGGCGCCATGCCGGGGCGCAGGATGATCAGAACGCCCAAGAAACCGATGACCAGGGCGGTCACGCGGCTGGGGGTCAGGCGCTCGCCGAGCAACACAGCGGCGATCAGCGTCGCCCAAAGGGGCATGGTGAACTCCAGGGCGAAAACCTGAGCCAGGGGCAGGAAAGCCAGACCATAGAACCAGCCGAACTGGCCGACGAAATGGGCGCCGTTGCGAATGATCTGCAGGCCCGGCTGGCGGGTCCGGAAATGGTGGCCGCCGGCCCGCCAGATCACCAAACTGATGATCGCCAAGCCGACGACGGAACGGAAAAACAGAATCTGCAGGGTCGTCAGTTCCGCCGCCAGTTCGCGCCCGGCGATGGCCATCAAGGTCAACGAGGTCAACGTGCCGCACATCCACAGCGCGGCGGCGAATACGGGGTTCATGGCGGCATGCCTGAGGGCGAAGGGTTGTCGCTAAGACCTGGAGCAGGTTGTTTTCCAGTGGAAACAATTGCCATGCCCCGGGTTATCGAGTCTACGCAAATACGCCGTCGCAATCCGTTCCGGATTGCTTGGGATTTGCGTTAGAAATCCAAGGTCAGGTCACGCGGGTTGGCCATGCAGCTGGCGACCTTGAGGGCCTCGTCCTCGGCAAGCTTCGGTTGCAGCCGAAGGCCGATGTTCCGCCGGATCACGGCTTCGAAGGCGGTCAATCCCGGCGCGACCTCGGCAGCTGCCTTGGCGCGCCATTCGACCTCGCGCTCGAACAAGGTCACCGCGCGCTGGAATTCCTTCATCGCCTTTTCCGGATTTGCCCGTTTGCCGCGCAGCGCCCGCCGGGCATCGGAGATTTCCTTTTCCACCTTGCGGCTGCCCGGGACGGCACGGACAAGTCGGGCGACGTCGCCGATGGACTTCATCGCCGCCTCGTTGGCGGCCTTGTCGCCGGCCCCCTCGATCACACCCTCAAGCGCCATCAACCGCGGCCGCAAAGCGGCCAGATCCTCGCCGGAGGCAATGATGCCGCGGATTTCGCGCAGCGGCTCATAGGCCCCATCAACGTTCCGTTCATAGGTCCGCCGGGCCTGGGTTTGCACCTTCTTCAAGGCGACGAAAACCTTGCGGTCTTCGACCCAGTTTTCCGGGATCGACGCTTCCAGAGTCTTCATTTCCTGGGTCAGTTCGGCGATCCGAGCCTTGATCCACTCGGCCCGTTGGACGCCCTTTTCGTCGTCGGAGACCCGACGCATTTCGTTTTCCAGTTGCTTGATGTCATGCGCGTCGCGGGCGATGTGCTTCTGCAGCGCACGGACCTGGACATGCAGCGGCAGATAGGCGCCGGCCGCGGCATCAACGGCGGCATCGGCTGCGCGAATCTCGGCGACCAGGTCGAAGGTCTTTTCCGACTGGTCGAAGACCGATTTCAGGTCACCCTGAAGATCCTTCGGCAGGCTGGACAGATCGAGCGTCCGCGCCTTGGCGATGGCCTCGGTGATGGCGTTGCGATTGGTGTCGTAGACCTGGAAGACATGATCTTCGACGCAGGCCGACAGGCCGGGGTTCCGGGGCGGCGGCGCGGTTTCCGAGGTCAGGCTGACCCGCTGCGGCAAATAATTCACCAATTGCGGCGACAGGCCGACGATCACCAATGCCAGCAGTTGCAGGGCGATGAACGGAATCACGCCCTTGTACATTTCGATCGTCCGCACGCTGGCGGGCGCCACGCCGCGTAGGTAGAACAGGGCGAAGCCGAAAGGCGGCGTCAGGAACGACGTCTGGATGTTCAGGCCGATCATCACGCCGAGCCAGACCGCGGTGACGTTGGCAGACGGATCCATCAACAGGATCGGCGCGACGATCGGCACGACGACCACGGCGATCTCGATGAAGTCGAGAAAGAAGCCCATGATGAAGATCACCAGCATGACGATGGTGAACTGGGCCCAGAAGCCGCCCGGCAGGCCGGTGAGGAACTCGCGGACCAGATGCTCGCCGCCGAAGGCGCGGAACGCGGCCGTCAGCATCGCCGCGCCCAACAGGATGATGAACACCAAGGAGGTCGTCTTGGCGGTTTCCAGCATGACGCTGCGCAGGGTGTCCTCGACCACCAGGGCGCGCCAACCGCTCCAGGCGATGGCGGCGCAGAGCGTGACCACGAAGAAGATGCCCAGACACAAACCAAGGACGTCAAAATCGGTCTCGATCTTCTTCACGTTGATTTCGAAGATGTTGCTGATGAAGGCCAGTGCGATCATCGAGGCCAGGGCGATGATCGCCGGGGTAAAGGCGTGTTTGCGTCCTTCGTACAATCGGTAGCCGCCCATGATCAACGCGCCGGCGGCGCCGATCGCCCCCGCCTGGTTGACCGTGGCGACACCGGTGATGATCGACCCCAGGACCAGGAAGATCAGCGTCAGCGGCGGCACCAGGGTGATGAACACCTTGATCATGAATTCGCGGTCGATGCCGCCTTCGCGCGGCACGGCCGGCGCCATTTCCGGCCGCAACAAGGCCAGACCCAGAACATAGGTCATGTAGAGACCGACAAGGACCAGTCCCGGCACGAAGGCCCCCAGGAACATTTCGCCGGCGCTGGTGGACGTCACGTCGAAGGCCGAAGGCATGACCAGTTCGCCGGTCGTTTCCTTGAACAATTCCTTACGCGCGGTCGAGGCCTGGTCGACGGCGCTGGCCAATTGATCGGCGAGGATGATCAGGACAATGGACGGCGGAATGATCTGGCCCAAGGTCCCGGACGCCGCAATCGTCCCGGTCGAGAGTGAATTGGAATACTTGTTGCGGATCATGGCCGGCAGCGAGATCAGGCCCATGGCGACCACGGTGGCGCCGACGATCCCCGTCGTCGCCGCCAGCAGCGCGCCCACGAAGATCACCGAAATCCCCAAGCCGCCGGGCACCGGGCCGAACAGCTGGGCCATGGTGACCAGCAGGTCTTCCGCCAGCTTGGAGCGCTGCAGCATGATGCCCATGAAGATGAACAGGGGGATGGCGATCAGGGTATCTCGCTCGGCCTCCCAATAAATGCCGCGGAAATTGTTGACGCCGGCCGACAGCCACTGCCAGGCGCCGCCCTGTGCGAAATAGGCGTCCGGATCGCCGGCGAACAACATCCCGGCGCCCGCCGCGAGCAACATGGTGATGATGGCCGAGCCGGGAAGCGCGAAAGCGACCGGAAAGCCCATGCCCAGGGCATAAGCCATCGTCGCAACCAAAACGCCGAGAAAGACGAGTTCCATGATCTTGGTGCCCTTCCCGTCAGTGCGCCGCGGTGCTGGTATGGTCGCGGCCGCCGGGTTCGCCCCGCATGTCGGCCACGGCGTCCAGCATGTAACTGACGAATTGGATCATCATTGAAATCGCGAACACCGCCAGGTATCCCGCCATGATGTATTTCACGTACATTGAGAAGCCCGTCTGCGTGGTCTCCCAGCCGATCACCGGCGAATTGATCACCGCGCTTTTGCCGCCCATGCCGACCAACAGAATGACCCAGCACAAGGTCATGCCGAGGAAGATCGACCCGAAGGCGTTGACCTTGCCCTTCTTCTTCGGGCTGAAGGTGGCATAGAACACGTCGACCCGGACATGGCCTTCTTCCAACAGGGTATGGGCCGAAGCGAACAGGAACAGGGCGGCGTACCAGAACCGCACAAGGTCGCCCATGAAGACCTGCTCATAAGAAAAGATGAAGCGGGAGATGACGATCAGCAGTTCGGCGACGACGATCATCACGGCCAGCCAAGTAAAGCCCAGGGTGCGGGTGAAGACCGCCGTGACAAAGGCCAGGGCGGTCAACGGCATATGGACGTAGGGGCCACGGAACTGGGACTTGCCCAGATCGAGCGCCAAGGCCTCGCCGAACACCGGCGGCAACAGGCCTTCGACCCGCATGAACGACAGGATCGCGTCGGCGATGCCGACATAAAGCACGGCGAAGAACGCGGCGCGGATCAAAAAAGCATTGATGCCGCTGATGAACGCGCTGTCGGTCCGCAGGTCGCGGTCGGCAGTGCGCATGACGAAAAGAACGGCAAGAAGCAAGGACAACGGATAAATCGCCAATTGCGCCCAACCGAGGGCGGCCGCACCCTCTTCGGCGCCCTGCTTAACGATGCCGAAGGGCGAACCTGACCCGGGCCAGCCCTGCCAGAAGGTCAGGTAGTTGTTCAGCAGAAAGGCGCCCAGCAGGGCAAGAACCATCCAGCCGAAGGTTCGCACCAGAAATGTCGTGCGCGGCGAAACGTCCGGCGGCGGCCCGTCGTTGGCGACGGCGCTGTGTTCGGCGGCCATGGCTTGCCCCCCTGTTGCTTTTTTGTCCGGCACGCGCGTCCGGGTCGCTTTTCGCGGGCTGTTTATTGGGTTCCGGCAAACACGGACGGGACGGGGTCAAGCCCCGTCCCGTCATTATATGCGGGAACCGGCGGACCCTAGGGCTCGATGCCCAGGACGCGGTTGCGCTGGTTGATGAACCCCGCGTCGGCCAGCAGCATCCAGCGGCCGACGTCGGCGCGCATGGCGGCGAAGCTGTCGTGGATCTTCGCGGCCAGCGGACTATGCGCGCGGGTTTCCTCGAACACCGCCTCCGCAGCTTCGCCGAAGGCGTCGTAGACATCGTCGTTGAAGGCCCGGACCTTGACGCCGTGATCCTTGATCAGGCGGGTCAGATAGCTGCCGTTGTTGGCGTTGGTTTCGGCCATCTGATGGGCGTTTTCCTCCAGGCTGGCCGCTTCGATGATCGCCTGGTCGGTCTTCGACAGGCCGTCCCACCACTTCTTGTTCATGCCCAGGTGCAACTGCGACGCCGGCTCGTGCATGCCCGGATAATAGTAGTACTTGGCGGCTTCGTAGAACTTCATGAAGAAGTCGTTGTAGGGGCCGACCCATTCCGTCGCCTGCACCGCGCCGGAGACCAGGTTTTCGTAGATCTGGCTGCCCGGCAGGGACACGGTGGAGGCGCCCAGCTTGGCCAGCACGTCGCCGCCCAGGCCCGGGATACGCATCTTCAGGCCCTTGAAGTCGGCCGGCGAGTTGATTTCCTTGTTGAACCAACCGCCCATTTGGCAACCGGTGTTGCCGCAGGGGAAGCCCTTGATGCCGAAGCCGGCCGCCAGTTCGTCGTGCAACTGCTGGCCGCCGCCGTATTTCATCCAGGCGTCCATTTCCACATAGGTCAGGCCGAAAGGCACGGCGGTGAAATAGGCCCAGCCAGGGTGCTTGCCTTTCCAGTAATAGTCGGCGGCGATGTAGGCCTGGGAGTTGCCGGAAGCGACTTCGTCGAAGGAATCGAAGGCGCCGACCCGTTCGCCGGAAGCAAAGTACTTAACTTCAATGCGGCCTTCGGTCAGGACCGGAATGCGGGCCGCCAGGCGCTGCGCCGACAGGCCCAGGCCGGGAAAATCGCGGGGCCAGGTGGAAACGATGATCATTTCCTTCTTACCTTGGGACAACGCCGGCTTTGCCAACGTCGTGGCCGCGACGCCGGCCGCCCCGGCGACGGCGGTCTTCTTCAGAAACTCACGTCTTTTCATGGAAAAGTCTCCCTGTCGTAGAGGTTGGTGGTCTTTGATGAAATTTTTGTGGTTGGGGTGATTTTGCCTCCGCGAAGCTGCTTTGGCTACTGTGAAATCAATAAATTGGCCCCTATAATGTAAATAACCTGACAGCGACAACCGGTGATCGTCCCGGCACCAACCTCCGCCCCCACCATACCATTGGGTACGGCGCGCCTATGGTCCAGCGTGAAAACCGCGTTCCGGTGAATAACGGACCTCACCGTCACGAAAAACATCCGACACGCTGCAGATCGGCAGAGAGGAGATGTAATGCCCCTCTCCCGCCATGATCGCGCTCACGACTTCCGGATGCATCGAATAGGCGCGGTTCGCGTAGGTCATCGCTTTCTCCGCATCCCCCTTCAAAGCCGGAATCAGGGATCTAAACAGGTTGAGATAAACGAGGCTCAAGAGGTCTTTCTCGTCAATCAATGATTCGAATTCGTCCAACAAGGTTGCCGCCCGTCCGAGCAGATAATTCGGGTAGGCGGACGCCACCGAGAGGCCGATATGCCAGCGGGCCGCCATAAAGCGATTGGTGCGCTTTTCTGAATCGGTGAGACCCATCAGGCGAGCAAGGTCCTCGACGGCGGCCGGGGAGAGATCGCGCCCCTGCACCAGGTCGCCGCGGCCTGACGCGTCGCCAAGCGCCAGACCTTCGATGAGCGCATTGGCAAGATTGCGGGCGATCAGTGCATTCCCGGCAAAGGTCGCATGGTTGATGTCATTGTATACGTCATCCCAAGACCACCCGTTGTCGATGGCCTTTTGAAATTCGCCGACCGTGTCGATAAAAAATGCATTGTCGTGGTTCTCCACAACCTCTTTGGCGGCATCGTGGATTTTGTTCGTCGATCGAAAGTAGAGCCCGTCATGATCGATGCTCTTCCTCAAAAAAGCGTGGGATTTTTCATGCTCGCCTAATGATCTCAAGCTTTGGCCGACCAAGTGATTGAAGATGGCGGCATCGTTGTCGAGACCAAACTCCGAGGCAATCAGGTCGATGGCGGACTGGAACCGAGACTCATCGATCAATCTTTGCGCATCGTTCGCGACTGCGGTCGCGTGTTCGGCATCGCCCGCGCCCCAATCCTTGTCGGTCAGGGAAAAGAACGGCGGAGAGCTCTCGTTCGTCACGACCGTCGAATAGAAGAGTGTCTTGTTTTTTGCCTTGAGCTGGCGGCAGATGCCGTCGAGGTCGTCCGCGAAACAGCGTACCAACCGCGACAGTTCGTCGGCGGGAAGGATCGGGTCGCGCATGAATGGATCGGGGTACAGCTTTCCCCGATCCCGCAACTTCGGGCCGTCCCCTGCCGCCACTGAATTCGATCGAGATTGGCCCGCAGTCTCCGCGGCACGGGCGGACCGACCGCTCCGCTCGATAATCGACATGCTCTTCGCGACGACGCGAACCAAAAAGGCGTACAGTCGGCTGCGGGTTTCGAAAAACGCGCCGATGTCAAACGAAGACCACCAATTTTCGAGAATTTGTCTTTCTTCCGCGACGCGCATCGCGACAACCGCGTCAGGGTAAGTTCGGTCTTTCGGAGGCTCGACGCTCCATATGCCGTTGTTCTTGAAGTAAGGACTGCCTTCATTGTTCCCGGCATAAACGACGAACACGTCATAGTCGTCGATCACGGCTTTCAGAAGCTCGGCCTGTCCCCTGTGAAACGAGCATCCGGCGAATGCGTAATTGGCGACATACAATTCTGCCCGTGGATCGTGCCGTTTCAGGAACACGGCCAGAATTTCGGAGATCGACCGTTCGGATGTATAGCCCTGGGCCGCCGATCCTCCGAAAACGGCGATTTTCAACTGTTTTTTGGAACGCTTGGAAGGTTTGCGGACTTGGCCGGAGGTCGTCGAAACCCTTTTGACGCCCGACTGATACTCCCTTAGGCCGATGGGCAAAACGTTTGGGGCCGACCGCAGAGGCGAGAGATTGATCCGCCGAATGAACTTCGATGCGCCCCAGAGAACAAACTCAAAAACCAAACATGAACCAATTACCAGGAAGAGAGACGCCAGAATGAATTCCATAAACGGCCCCTCATGGATCACCACATTGTGTAGAGGTCATGGTCTTGTTCTTTTTCCATTCTCCGTTTTTTTATCTCGCGTTTGACGATCATGAAGCCAAAGATTGCCGCGACGGCCGCCAGCAACGCCAGAAATGACCAGACCAAATTGATCGAATCCATTACATGTTCCGTTTTCGATTTTCGGGAGACTGATGTGCGGCGGCATACTATCGGAATCCCCTATTCAGGCCAAGTCCAGAACCGATCGCCGCCGGTTGCGATGCTCTTGCGATTGGCGGGCGTTGTTCGGCATCGAGATGTTGAACGTCGTGAGATCCGAAATCCCCGCCGCCACCCATGTCGATTATTCCGCCCGCATCCTGACGGTTCACGCGGATACCAACCCGCGGCACCACAAATTGATCACCCGGTTCCACGAGTTCACCGGCTGCCCCTTGGCCGTCAACACAAGCTTCAACATTCGGGGCGAGCCGATCGTTTGCAGCCCCGAGGATACTTTCAGGTGTT
>JANQIJ010000060.1 GCA_028282185.1 Rhodospirillales bacterium | reverse complement strand
CGCGCAGGATGTGGTAGCGCACGCCGGGCAAGTCCTTGACGCGGCCGCCGCGGGTCAGCACCACCGAGTGCTCCTGCAGGTTATGGCCCTCGCCGGGGATGTAGCTGGTGACCTCGAACCCGTTGGTCAGGCGCACGCGGGCGACCTTGCGCAGCGCCGAGTTCGGTTTCTTCGGCGTCGTCGTATAGACGCGGGTGCAAACGCCGCGCTTCTGCGGACAGGCCTTCAACGCCGGCACCTTGTTGGACGTCGCCGGGGCCTTCCGGGGCTTGCGGATCAACTGGTTAATCGTCGGCATGCGCTTCTCAATTCCGGTTCCAAAATTTCTCAATGCACCAAATTTCTCAATGCAAACGACGCTCAGAAAACAAGCCCCAGTCGGTGAGGCTTTCATCTGGCGTCGCGCCCAGCTCTTGAAAGAGCAAGAACAGCACCATCGGGCGGCATGCCCTTGGGCCGTTTCAAAAAAACATCTTCTTCAAGCGCCGCAGCGAAGGCTGTGTATGGCGTGGCCACGACCAGCCCCTGCGAAGTGGGCGGACAATACTGACGCACCCACTCTGCGTCAAGCGAAATCCCACAGGTTTTTTCAGGCCAAAAACCAAAGAAATTCAGGCGTTTTCAGGCGGCACTTCGCGGGCGCAACATGAGCCCGTTGCGGCAGAGGAGAATTCCGGCAAATCGGCCCTGCGCCGACCATTTGCCCCCCCGGCGGCCCCATCCGGTTCTGCCGTTAGCGTCAATCGATATTAGGAAAATTTACTTGATATTGTATAAATAGTCAGCCAGACTGTCTTGGTTGAACGGGATAACTGTGCCCACCCCGCATCGAAACCGTCATCCCAGCCGCTCCATCCGGGCGGCTTTTTTTCATGTCCGGGCATATGGTGAATGATTCCGCCTGGTTCAGTAGAGCCCCATTTTTTTGGCGAAGGAAAACCCAAGGCCAGCCATGGGGATGATCGACAGCAGAATCCGCATTCCCCATTTCATTTCCGGCTCCTCGCGGTCGGCGATGATCCAGACGGCGACGGCAAACCCGATCAGCACCGCCACTAGGCCTGCATATCCCATGCAATAGCCCAGATCGAACCCGCCGGTCTCAGGGTCGGTTCGGGTGGCTGGACTCGCCATCACCCGCATCAGGAACGCGAAGTTCACAAAGACAGACAGGTAGAGGACCACGGTCTGCCAATCACGTCCGAATTTAGGGCCGGGGATCATTACCGAACCTCAGTTCATGGGAAAGGAAACATATGAGTCAGATGCGATAGTTGGGAACCAAACCACCGCTTGATGATCCATTTGGACAGCAGATAAGAAGCAATGCAGACGCCCAATACCTCTGCATAAAACAAATAAATTCGATGCTCCCAATACAGTGTAATCACGTACAGAAAGCTTGGAATAAACAGAAGAGACGCGGGAACGATCACGACAAAAAGAATGATCAGGACTGGTTTCCGATGTTCGAGGCCATTTCTTTGGGATGTCGTCCCAAACAAAGCAAACAGTCCGACACAAGAATAAATCCACGGCCAAGGACCAATGGCCCATAGCGCCAAAAGCAGGTTATCAAGTTCATCCGGGTGCCGGCCGGTGATCAAAATCCCGGCCCAGACTAGGGGCACTGACATGAATGTGCCGACCGCGACCATTTTCAGTCGCCTGTTCTGATTATCCACATCCACAATGTAAAACCTTTACTCACCCTTTGCGTATTTGAACAAAGTACCACACTTTTAAATATAGCGACCCGCCGGCCCTGACCATTAGAAGGCCGATATTCACCCAAGCCGCCCCGATCCGGGCGGCTTTTTTCATGTCCAGAAAAAGGAGATTGATCATGGACAGCAACCAACAACCCGGCATCTACCTCGAAGTCAAACCCGTATTGATTTCTAGCGGCCCGACCGTCGCAAGCTCGGTAAGCAAACACCACGCCTATCTGGTCTATCGAAAGGCTGACGGTTCAACCGAAGTGATCCGTGGAGACTTCAATCTCCAGGGAAAAATTTCGGTCGAAACCGGCAAGGGCTTGAAGGCACGGACCGTCAACGAACGCTTCGCCCGCAAAGCCACGGAGAGAGGCCGCCGACCCCTAACCGGAAAGGAAATGGACGAATTGCAGTCTAGAATTGCCCGCGACGATCTGGATGCCCGGAAAGCCGCTTTCGAGAAGAACGGCCATTTGGGGATCACCGGCGGCGCCGGCTTCACGCCGCCCAACACCGCACGACCTATTCCCTTACGAACCTTCCATTCCCCCAACCGATCGAGACCGAACCGTCGAACTCAATTCGCCGCAAACACATCGATCGCTTGAAGGTCTCTAGAAGTCTTTCAGTCGGCCATTCAAAGGCTTCCTTGACGCCCCAGGTGCCATAGCCGCAGCGATGACGCCTCAATTCGGCACGACTCGGGGTTGGCCAGCCATAACCTTGTAATGAATAGATTGCAAAGGTCGTCGGATATTCCACGTCGGGTGGATCGTATTGATGGACGACGAGAACGTAATTCCTTGCTTCGTGGATTACGCGATACCTTTCCCGAAAATATACCGGCTCGCCCGATTCGATGATCCCCTTCCTAATCTTCATGGGGCCGCCCTGCGCATGCGCCCCCGCCGGATGCCAAGTCCCGTAAAAGAACGCCATCCCCGCGCTGTCTGGGATATCCACGAATGTTTCCACGGGTAACTTCAGCGGCCATTGCGCCGCCGCTACAAGGCCAGCATTCAACACAACCATCAACATGCCGCCCGCAATGGCGGCTTTCACCCGCCTGAGCAGGTTCACAAGTTCAGGCATTTTTGCCCTCCGCAAATCAACCCATAGGAGAATACCATGACGCCCAACACTTTATCCACAATCCGCAATCACATTGCCAGGAACGAAGGCCAGCCGGAACATCCGTATCTCGATATCAAGGGCAACGTCACCATCGGCACCGGCTTTAAGATCGATAGCGAGGACCAATTTGTCGGCCTTCCCTTGATCAATGAGGACACGAGACGGCATGCGAGTGAAACCGATAAACGCCGGGCCTGGCGGGCCATGCAGCGAGAGAAATCCGGCAATCTAAATCGAGATGCCGATGCATACGAAACACGCACTAATGTCCGCATGCCCAAGCCGGATCAGGACGGGCGCCTGGACCGGGAAATCACCGACCGCGCCGCCAAGATCGAAAAGAAGATTGGCAGCGCCGCCTGGAACAGCCTGACCGACGGGCAGAAAGCCGTGGCCGTGGACCTCCATTACGTCACCGGCGGCCTGGACAGCTTCCCCGATTTCGTTCAGGCCTTGAAGACGGGCGACGTTGCGGCCATGGCCAAGGAGTCCTTGTTCTATACGGACAAAGCCGCGGGCAAGCGGAACCCGGAGCGGCTTATCCGGAACCGGGCGGCGATCACCGGCGAACCCGAAGTCCTGGCCCGGCGCAATGTTGCCCGGCAACTGCGGGGCAAGTCCACGGACTTGTTACCCATGCCGCCCCGGCGGCCGGGCAGTGACCGGACCGGTGCCACCGACGGCATCGATCCGTCGGACATCCGGGACGTAGACGCCTTCGGGGACGACGACATTTCGGACGGATACATCGAGCCCGCCGTCGGTCCCTCGGGCGGCGCCGACGACGACGGCGGCGCGGACGGTGCCGATGGCGGGATCGGTGGCAATGACAACGGCGGTGATGGCGGCGGCGGTGACAGTGACGGCGGTTCTGATAGCGGAGCCGCGCCCAAGGCCTTCGACCTGACCAAGGGCCGGGACAGCGGCGTCCGGGATTTGTTGCACCGCTTCGATCCCAACGACCCGGACAATTTGAAGGATGCACGGACCCTGCCCCATATCATTGATCCCAACGATCCGGACGGTCGGAAACAAATGGTGCCCAAGCGCGTTGCACAGGCGCCCTTGTCCCCCGAACGCCAATCCCTGATCCACGACCTGACCCAACGGGACGACCCCCTGGAAGAAATCCTGATGAAAAAACCGGCGGACCTGACCCAATCAGAAGTGAACCAGGTCATGAAGGCCCGGATGGCGGCAACGACCGATGATGATCGGGAGAATCTGTTCGCCATCGAGCGCGACTTCTTCGAGGACAAGTTCTCCACCGATCCCGTCAAGTTGGACGAGACCGGGCGGATGATCCAGCCGGAGGCCAGGAAACCCATCAATGCGAAGCCAGTCC
>JANQIJ010000367.1 GCA_028282185.1 Rhodospirillales bacterium | reverse complement strand
CGTACCAGGCATGGGTCCGCTGTGCCGCGCCCGGTGAAACATTATCCCGTGTTTCCGTCAAAGGCATCTCCCGCCGCCGTTTGTCTTTAACGCGGACGCTTTTTTATTAAGACGAGCGACAGCGCCGAAACCCCACCCCTTGGACGAAAAAATCACCCGACGCCCCCCGGCACAAGCGGCCCGGCTCTTGCTCCTTTTGTCCGCGATGCCGTTCATAATTGCGAATGAGTTTCATTCGTACTAACCTCCGGACCGAAGTCGCTCTTTGGAGATCATCGTTGTCCGACGTAACCGAACAGACCTTCGCGGCCGTGTTTGACGCCAACCGCGAACGGCTCGTCAATTATGTCCATCGGATCGTCGGCTGCCGCGTGACGGCGGAAGACATCGCTCAGGAAGCCTTCGCGCGCCTTTACAAGGTCATGTCGGAAGGCGGCGTCGACCAGCCGCGCCCGTTTCTCTACAAGATCGCCAGAAACGTCGCCCGGGACCATTTCCGCCGCGAGCGCGTGCGCGATACCTACAAAAGCCCCGTCGACTATCATGACGGCGCATTCGACCCGCCGTCGTTCGCGGTCGGGCAGGACGACGTCGTTGCGAACCGCCAAGTCATCGCCGCGCTGGAACGCGCCATCGCGGCCCTTCCCGAACGCCGCCGCGAAATCTTCATCCTGAAGCGTCTCCATGGGATGCGCAGCCGCGAGATCGCCGAACGGCTGGGCATCAGCGAGAGCGCGGTGGAAAAACACCTGAAGATCGCCTTCGAAGCCTGTTTGGCGGCCCGCGAGGAGATCGAGACATGACGGATATCGTCGCGCCGGAGATGCGGAAGTCGCGCGGTCAAACGTCTACAGAGTCAGGGATTGGACACCGGTAATGGGTTCCGACATGCCGCCTCGCGGAAAGCAGGACGACGCGCAGCAGTCAGTCACTCGGCGGGAAGCCGCCGAATGGGTTGTCCGCATGGCGGGCGACGGCCCGAACGACGCGGCCGCGGCCGATTTCGACGCATGGCGCAAGGCCGATCCGGGAAACGGCCGGGCCTATGACGCGGCGCTGGAACTTTGGGCATCCGATGACTTGACGGCCGCCCTCCGGGGCACCGATGGCCGGCGCCGGGAAAAGCGTCGAAAAGGCGCACCGGTGGTCGCATTCTTCACCTTTCCCAGGGTTGCCATGGCGGGCCTGGCGATCGCGGCCGTTGCCTGGTTGGGCATGTCGCATTGGGCATCGTTGACCGCCGATTTCGCCACGGACACCGGCGAGATCGGCGCGTTCGAACTCGCGGACGGCAGCAACGTCCGCCTGGACACGGCCAGCGCCCTGGACTTCCAGGCCGACGGAACGACGCGTCATGCCGTCCTCAGACAGGGACGCGTCTATTTCGATGTCAAGGAGGATGCCCGGCGTCCGTTCGTCATCAACGTGGGCGATGTCTCCGTTACCGTGCGGGGGACCGCCTTCGACGTCGGCCGGGACGGCGACCATGTGTCCGTCGCGGTTCGCCACGGCCGGGTCGAGGTGGCGCCGCCGGCCGGCCAAGCCGGCGTCGTTCTGAGGAAGGGCGACGCCGTCCACGTTTCGCTCAAGACCGGCGCCGCCGAACGGCAGGTCGCGCATACCTTCGACTGGCTGGACGGACGCATCCGCGTCAAGAACGCCACCGTCGCCGAGGTCGCCCGGCGCCTGGACACCTATGCGCCCGGCAGGATCATCGTACTGAACGAGGAACTCGCACGGCAAAGGCTGTCCGGTTCCTTCACGGTCGCCGATGTGGACGCGACCCTGAAAACCATCGCGAAAATCCTCGAAGCCCGGGTGACGGGAACCAGCCGGCTCGTCGCCGTCCTGAGATAGGTCACGAATTTATTCGGGTTTCTTGTGCGGGTTTTTTTCACTCGCGCGTGTCTGAGAATGACGAGTTTGCGAATGCCACGCATTTGCAAATTGATGACCAGATCAAGTCAAACGACACGCGACGAGGTAATCATGACGAAGAAGACTTGGGGGTATGGCGCCGGCCGGCCACGCGGCCGGGGGGGATATGGCACCGGCCGGCGGCACGTCCGGAGCCTTCTGATACAGTCCTTGCGAAGCGCGGCGGCGGTCCCGGCTCTCACCACCTTATCGATGATGGCGATCGCAACCGGGCCCAAGGCCGACGAAGCGCGGGCGCCCGCGCCTCGGCCGATCGTCCTGTTGGCCCAGCAGTCGGCCGCCGGCGGCGAGATTGTCACGTTCAATATTTCGGCGCGGTCCCTGGACGACGCCCTGGCGGACTTCGCCCAGACGACGGGCTGGCAGGTCGGCTATCCGGCGGCGATGACGGCCGGGAAGAAAAGCCCCGGCTTCACCGGCAGGACCGCGCCGGCCGTTGCCTTGGACGCGATCCTCGCCGGGACGCGCCTGTCCTTCTCCGTCATCGGCGAGAAATCGGCAACCTTGTTCAGATTACCCGAAAATAGCGGCGGCGGCGTCCGGGAACTGGGGCCGGTTCAAGTGACCGCCCGGCTTTTCACGGAAGACCTGCAAGACACGCCCGTCACCGTCAGAGTCCTCGGCGCCGATGAAATCGAGAAATCGAACATCGAACATATCCAAGACGTCCTGGAATTCACGCCCAACGTGGGAACCGGTAACAACGGCCGGCGGCAACGCAACAACATCGCCATACGCGGGATCACGAACGTCATCGGCTCCGGTGCCAGCGGCGATTCCATCGGGTTCTACGTCGACGGAGTCAACGCCAATCCGTCCGGCGGCCAGCGCGGGGTGAACCAGGCGCTCTTCGACATCGAGCGGGTCGAAGTCCTTTACGGACCGCAAGGCACGACCTTCGGGCGCAACACCATCGGCGGCGTGGTGAACTACGTGTCGAAAAAGCCGACGGCGGAAACGGAAGCCACCGTCAGCGGCACCCTGGATACCTTCGAGACCAAGCAAATCCGAGCCATCGCAAATGGCAGTCTGACCGGCGACGAGGACCTGATGCTGCGGGTTGCCCTGTTCGGCGACCGGTCCGGCGGGCACATCCGGTTCGCCGCCGACGGCCTGGGCACCATGGAGGAGGAAGAAACGGGGGCGCGGATCGCCCTCAGGTCGAAGGCCTTGGACGGCGTCGTCTACGACCTCTCGGCCACCTTCACCCGGTATGAAGACAACATGCTTCAGAGCATTCGCCGCACGTCCTACGACCAGGCCGTTCGAAACGGCGACAGTTACTACACGGAGCGTGGCCGCGAGGACATCAACAAGACACTGCAGGCAAACGTCATCCAAGCCGTCGAAGCGGACTTGGGGTGGGCGCAACTCGTCTCCAACACCGGGTTCTTCTATCTCGACGACAACGAGAAAGGCGATCGGGACGACTCCGCCCTCGACCGGCTCGACGTCGACCAGAAACAGCGCCTGCTCAGCGCCTCCCAGGAACTTCGGCTGCAAGGATTTGACGCGGATTGGAACATTCCCGGCAAGGTGTCCTGGACCCTGGGAATGAACACAAGCTGGGACTTCTTCCGTTCCAGTTCCGACGTCAAGGCGGGTGCCGACGCGGGCTTTCTGGCCAACCGCTACACGCGCTCCATGCAGGATTCCCGTGTCTGGCAGATCGCCGGCTTCGGTGACATCCGCTATCGCCCGATGGAGCGTTTGGAACTGAGCGCGGGCGCGCGCTACACCGAAGATCAGGTCAAGATAACGCGGTTCCAGGCCTCGACCCTGGGTGCCACGGCCTATGCGCGCGGGACCTTTCGCGAAGTCTTCAACGGATTCACGCCCAAGTTCACCGCCCTCTACGAAATCACCCCGGACATTTCGACCTATGGGTCGATCGGAAACGGCTATAAATCGGGCGGCATCAATACCAACGGCAATGCCTTCGAGGATGAACGCATCTGGAATTACGAGGTCGGACTGAAAACCGAATTTCTGGATCGGCGTCTCAGGGCGAACGTCGCCTTTTACTACAACGACTGGTCGGATTTTCAGATTTCGGTCAACAACGGCACGGAAACGCAGATCGAGAACGCGGGCAGCGCCACGAGCCTGGGCGGCGAGCTCGGCCTGCGATATGTCGCCTCGGACAACCTGGTCATCGGCCTGAACTACGGGTTCACCGACAGCCAGGTCCGGGAGGTGCGATTCGATTCCGACAAGAACGGCGCCGACATGACCGCCGCCCCCAACCATACCTTCAGCGCGACGGCGGACTATGCCAGGCCCGTCAACGACCGGATCGATTGGACCTTCCGGGCCGAATTCACATACCGGTCCAGCAGTTTCGACAGCATCGCGGACGCCGGAACGAAGCCCGACCTGGAAGGCTATAATCTCTTGAATCTGCGAACCGGCCTGGAAACGGATTCCGGCAGGATCGAAGCCTTCATCGAGAACGTCTTCGACACGAAGTACATCACCCACGCACGTCCGTCCACGGTTGTCGGGGGCACCGAACTTCTTCCGGAGACCGTCGTGCCGGGACCGCGCCGCCTGTTCGGAATTCGGGGGCGCGTCGATTTCTGAACCGCGGGCACCCGGTCGGTCAACGGTCGATGACGGGAAAATCTTCCGGTCCCGGCGCCCGCCCGGAGAAGCAAACGCGGAACCTTTGGCATTCGCGGGGATTTTGATTTCTAATGCGCCCAAGCGCCGGCGCCGAGGCACCGGGCCATCCCGCGAACAGGAGAAATCATGTACATCGCCATGAACAGATTCAAGGTCATGAAAGGGTCGGAAGCGGATTTCGAAGAGGTCTGGAAGAACCGGGATTCACGATTGGATAAGGTCGCGGGATTTCTCGAGTTCCGCCTTTTGCGCGGGCCCGAGGCGGAAGACCATACGCTCTATGCCTCTCACACCCTTTGGCGGGACGAGGCCGCCTTCATCGACTGGACCAAGTCCGACCACTTTCGAAAGGCGCACCGGGACGCGGGAAAGAACAAGCCGCTCTACCTGGGGCACCCGCGGTTCGAGGGCTTCGAGACCGTCCAGAAGCTTTGATCCGAACCCCATGGGCACCCCCGGTCCCGGCCTGTCCGGGCCCGGTCAGAACTGGATGTTCAGCGAGGCGCCGACGGTGCGCGGCGGCAGGACGCCGTGGCTGCCGCTGAAGCGCTTCGTGACGGCGAACTCATCCGTCACGTTCCGGACGAAGGCCCTGGCGGTCATTGCCCCTTTCGAATACCCCATGCCCAGGTCGATCAGGAAATAGCCGCCCCCGTCGCGCTCGAACTCGTTTTGCAGGTCCTTGAAGTAGGTGCCGACGTATTGGCCCTTCAGGGAGAACTCCAGGGCATCCGTGGCAAACCACAAAATCCCGAGGGAGGCGTTCACCCGGGGGTCCTGGCCGAAGCTGTTGCCCTGCAGCTTCGTGGTATTCGGATCGGTGCTGTTGCCGACGTCCGTGATCTTCGTATCCAACAGGCCCAACCCGGCGTCGACCCGCCATTTCTCGCCGAGATGCGCCCGCCCCTCCAACTCCAGGCCGAACGAGCGGGACTCGTCCAGATTGACGACTTGGGTGTTGCCCCCGGCCCCGTCCGGGTTGAACCGGAACAAACGGTCTTGAAAGCTGTTGTAGAACGCCGTCGCGCCGATCGAGTGCCGGCCGTCGGCGAAGCCGGCGCGGTAGGTCAGCTCCAGAGTCTCCGAGGTTTCCGAATCGAATTCAAAGGGCGTGTTGCTGAACGACAGGGCGACGCCGCCCGGATTGTATCCGCGGCGCGCGGTCAACGAGACGGTGTGGTCCGGCGTGATGTCGTAGCTGACCCCCAACTTGGGCAGGAACACGGTTTCCTGGATATCGGCGTCCGTCCTTGTCGCGTTGAACCGGAGTTGATTGCCCGCGAGATAGCGCTGCAAGCGAAACCCGCCGAGGACGCGCAAGGCCGGGGTCAGGCGATAGGTCAGGTCGCCAAAGACCGAATAGCTGTCCCTCTCGCCGTTGGAGGTGGATGAAAACCCGACAAGTTCCGAGTTGGAGATCACTTGCTCGTGCGCGACGCCGAAGACACCGGTCAGCCGCCGGTCCCGCCCGTCCAGCTCAAGAAGAAAGTCCTGGTTCAGCCGCCGGGTAATCTGACGGACCAGTTCCGTCGGACCGACGTAGGTGTCCGCGGCCTGGGCGTTGTCCCGCTGCCATCCGGTGATCGAGCGAAGCGTCACGCCCGGCCGCAGCTCATACGCCACGTTCAGCGCCCCCAATTCGCTCCGCGTGTCGTAGACATCGACGTTCTCCGGGTCGAACAGACGGTCCTGAATGGGCCTGTCGGACTCACCCTCGGATTCGACGAACCCCTCGTCCGCCAGATTTCGGGCATGTTGAAAACGCAGATTGGCCAGGACCGTCAGGTTCGGCAGCGCCCGCGGCTTGAACAGCCATTTGTTGCGAATGGACAAATCGTCGATTTCACCCAGCCGGTCGAGATCGACGCCGGCCAATGCCCCGGCGTTGTCGTTGTCCACGTCCCTTACCCGGGCGGGAATCTGCTGTTCCGCGTATTCGACGACGAGCCGGGCGGCGATCTGGTCATCCAATACCGGATGATTGACCATGACGCCCGACCGGAAACCGACACCGGAAAATTCATCCCAGGTGGGCTCCAGATTCAATTCGTACTCCTTGATGAATTTGGGGTTCTTGGTGCGCACGACAAAGGCGCCATCGATGGCGTTCGACCCCCGCGCCGTGGTTTGGGGGCCCCGGAAAACCTCGACCTGTTCCACGTCGAAGACCGTGCTGAAGGTGTTGTTCGCCAAGGACGAGATGGCCGGCACATCGTCCACGATCAGTGCCGCGCGGGTTTGGGTATTCGAAAAAACACCCTGAATCAGACCGGCCGGCCCCCCGGATTCGCTGCCGCGAATGGATGGCAGTTCCCGACCGTCGAAGGGCAGGACATTGGGTGTGCCTTGAATGGTGCGGAAAACGTGATCGGGATCGTTTCGCCGGATGTCCTCTTCGTTCAGAACCGTCACGCTCGACGTGGTCTGCCGCAGGGATCGGGCCTGCCGCTCACCGGTGACGGTGATCGCGCCCAATGCCAAAGGGCCATTGGCGCCACCCGACGGGCCGACCAACGCCACCGTGGACTTGCCGTCGAAACTGTAGCTTAGGCCGGACCCGGCAAGCAGCCGCGTGAGCGCGTCGTCGACGGTCATGCCGCCCTTCACGGCGGGGGCCCGGCGTCCTTGCGTCAAGGCACGGTCGGCGAGAAACTGAAACCCGGCGATCCTGCCCAGATCGCGCAGCGACTTGGCCAGGGGTTGAGCCGGCAAATCGACCTCGACCGTCCGCGCCCGGGCCGGACCCGGTCCCTGATAAACAACGGGGCCGCTCCCCGCGAGAGGCTCGCCGCCCGTCGCGGGGGCCGCCGGCGCGACCGAAAGGATGACCGCGCAGGTTGTCAAAGAGAGCCTCAAACCCCACCCAAGGCATGCGATAGGCCGATCGGTCGTCATGTTCTTCTATTCCCTGGTCCCGTCAGACATCGTGACGCGGCCGCATGAATGCGATTGCGTCTCAGTTTCATTAAAGTCTATGACGGGCCGTCGGCGGAAAACCGTAACGGCGAGAGAATTTTTATTTCAGAACGGTCAGGTAAGGCAGGGACACAAGGGTCTCGAGCTTGCCGGCCTTGGCGACGAGGGCGAGGGCGTCGCCGATGTTGTCCAGCCGCAAGACCCCGTCGAACCGACGGTCGCCGGCCGTCCCGTCCAAGACGACGATCCCGCCGGGCAGGTAGCGGTCCAGTTCGGCGATGACCTCCGTGATCGACGCGTTGTCGAATTCCAGGTATCCCGACCGCCAGGCAAGCGCGCGGGAGACATCCACGGCCTTGACCGACAGCGCCCCGCCGCCGGCGGACAGCGTCGCGGCCCCGCCCGCGCCCAAGGTCACCGACCGCCCCCCGGCGGCGACCACTTGCACCGTTCCTTCCTCCACGGCGGCGACCCAGGGGCCCGGGTCCGCCGAAACGGCGAAGACCGTGCCGATGGGCCGCGCCCGGATACGGGACGTCTGCACCACGAGCGCATGGGCACCGGCGCTCGCGGCGCCCGACCCCGCACCCGCCTTGGCGGTTTCGAAAACGGCGGTCCCCGCATGCAGGACCGCCCGGCCGCCATTCGCCCCGGAGGTCGTTTCCGCATGCCAGCTCATGGCGGCACCGCTGTCCAACCGGGCGATGGTCCCATCGGGCAAGGTGACGGTGGTGACCCGGCCCACGGGCGACCGGTAATCGGCCGTCAGGTGATGACCGTCGAGCAGCCAGAGACCGGCCAACAGCGCAAAACAGACCGCCGCCGCCCGGGCGCCCCGACGCCGCCGGCGCGCCCGGCGGGCGA
>JANQIJ010000330.1 GCA_028282185.1 Rhodospirillales bacterium | reverse complement strand
CGCGGTCGAACTGGCGGCGGCCGGGCAGCGCGGGCGCATGGTCGCCTGGAACGGCGGCAAGGTCGGGGACGTGGCCCTTGACGGGCTCAGCCAGGAACCGCGGCTGGTCGACCTGGACGGGTCGGAGATGCGCACCGCGCGGGGGCTGGGAATCAGCCTGGGCGACGCCTAGGCCGAGCCCCGTCCCCGGCCGGCCCCGCCGACGATCCGGCGCCGAAGCCCGGACCGATGGGCGCGGTTGTCGTTGATCGATGACGGTTTATTGCGTGATGGCCATGTGTCGGCGCAGTATTCATGCGTCCTGTTTGGACACGCTTTCTTTTTGTTCCCGCCTCCTGTATTATGACAAGGTTATGAGAGAGTTCTGAGAGGGTCCGGTGCGCCGTCTTCGGGGGGCGCCGGAGCCGTGAAAGAGGAACAAGAGGAAGGAGATCGTCGCCATGAGTCTTGAAGAACGGTTGGAAGCATTGAAAGCCCGCCACACCACGCTGGAAGATATGATCAACCAAGAACTTCAACGACCTCACCCCGACGATATTGAAATCCACGCCCTCAAGAAGGAAAAACTCAAGATCAAGGACGAATTGGCCGGGATCGCCGCGCATTAGCAAGGCGCCGACGACGTGCGGGTGACGGGGAGCCCCGCCGCATCGATTTCAATGAATTTGGGTGAAGACGCAGCGGCCGCGACGGTCGCTGTGTTTTTTTGAAGCCGCTGGCGCGAGGCGACGCTCTTTCAGGCGGCTTGGGGATTGGCAGGGTCGGCCAAGCCGCCCCGCTCCAACAAGGGTTGGTTTGGTCGGCTCGGCGCGGCCCGGAGGGATGATGCGGTCGGCATGGCCCCGCGCAAATAGCCACTCATTCGAGCTACCCATCTTTCCCAGATTGGCCTCACACCGAATACTAGACATAATAAGAAGTAGCACTCTTAAAGGGGCTGTTGATGGATAACCTCACGTTCATTTCTAGCATCGTTGGGCAATTGGCTTGGCCGACCCCGCCAATCCCCAAGCCGTCCGGTAGGCCTCATCCGGCCTCCACCGCCGCCTCTCTCAACTTGAACTTCTGGATTTTCCCCGTGCTCGTCTTCGGCAGGTCGCCGAACACGACATAGCGCGGGCATTTGTAGGATGCCAGGTTGTCGCGGCAGAACTGGATGATGTCGCCCTTGGTCGGCGCCTCGACGCCGTCCTTCAATTCGATGAAAGCACAGGGCGTTTCGCCCCATTTGTCGTCGGGCTTGGCGACCACGGCGGCGGCGAGGACGGCCGGGTGCTTGTAGAGCACGCCCTCGACCTCGATGGATGAGATGTTCTCGCCGCCGGAAATGATCACGTCCTTTGACCGGTCCTTCAATTGGATATAGCCGTCCGGCTGCATCACGCCCAGGTCGCCGGAGTGGAACCAGCCCCCGGACAGTTCCTTTTCCGTGGTTTGGGGGTTCTTCAAGTAGCCCTTCATCACGACGTTGCCCTGGAACATCACTTCGCCCATGGTCTCGCCGTCGGCCGGCACCGGCTGCATGGTTTCCGGGTCCATCACGGCCAAGTCGTTGAGCACGTGATAGGGCACGCCCTGGCGCGATTTCAGGCGGGCCTGTTCCTCGATGTCCTCGTCGTCCCATTCCGGATGCCAGGCGCACATCACCGCGGGGCCGTAGGTTTCCGTCAGGCCGTAGACATGGGTCACGTCGAAGCCCTGTTCCTGCATCCGGGCGAGCGTCGCCGCCGGCGGCGGCGCGGCGGCGGTCATGAACTTGACCTGATGGTCGATCTCGCGCCGTTCTTCGTCGGTCGCATTGATGATGAAGTTCATGACGATGGGAGCACCACACAGATGCGTCACCTTATGGTCGGCGATGGCGTCATAGATATCGGGCGCGGCGACCCGGCGCAGGCAGATATTGGTGCCCGCCAGCGCCGCAACGGTCCAGGGAAAACACCAGCCGTTGCAATGGAACATGGGCAAGGTCCAAAGGTAGATGGGATGGTGGCCCATGTTCCAGCCGACGGCGTTACTGAGCGCGTTCAGATAGGCGCCCCGATGGTGATAGACCACGCCCTTGGGGTCGCCCGTGGTGCCGGACGTGTAATTCAAGGAAATCGCCTGCCATTCGTCTTCCGGCAGGGACCATTGGAAGCCGGGATCGCCCTCGGCCAGCAGGCTTTCGTAATCGGTTTCGCCGACGGTCTCGTGGTCGTGATCGGCTTCGCCGTCGACGATGTCGATGACCATGACGTCGTCGCGCCCGAGCTGGCTCAGCGCCGCCTTGACCGTGCCTGCGAATTCCGTGTCGGTGATCAGGCAGCGGGCCTCCCCGTGGTTCAGGCAAAAGGCGACGGCCTCCGCGTCCAGGCGCACGTTCAAAGTGTTGACGACGGCGCCCAGCATCGGCACGGCAAAGGTGGTTTCGTACATTTCCGGCGTGTTCGAGCCCATGATCGCCACCGTGTCGCCATGGCCGACGCCCCGCTTGGCCAACGCCGAGGCGAGCCGCCGACAACGCGCATAGGTCTCTTGCCAGGTGAACCGCTTGGTCCCATGGATCAGGGATATCCGGTCCGGATAGACGGCGGCCGAGCGCTTGAGGAAGATATTGGGCGACAGCGGCGTGTAATTGGCCTGAACCGCGTCCAGATTATGTTCGAAGATATTGATCTTGCTCAAGACGACCTCCCCGGGAAACCGTTAGTTAGGCACGGATTTTGGACGAGAGTGCCATAAACCCGCTTGGCAACAAAAGCCGTTTTGCCCAGACTATGGGCAAGGTCGGAAAAGACCAAGCGGGCGTTATCGCACGCATATTTTTGGTAGGGAGGTTTGATAATGAGCAACGCATATGATGCGGCCTATCGCCGATCGATCGACGATCCGGCGGGTTTTTGGGGCGAGGCGGCGAGGGCCCTTCACTGGGACAAGAAATGGGACAAGGTCCTGGATAGCAGCGGCGCCCCGGTTTATCGCTGGTTCACGGGCGGCGAGCTGAACACCTGTTACAACTGCCTGGACCGGCACGTGGAAAACGGCCGCGGCGATCAGGCCGCGCTGATCTACGACAGTCCGGTGACCGGCGGCACCAAGAAGACCTATAGCTACAGCCAACTGCGCGACCGGGTCGCGGCCTTCGCCGGGGTCCTGGCGGCCCAGGGCGTGACCAAGGGCGATCGCGTTGTGGTCTACATGCCGATGGTTCCGGAAGCGGCCATCGCCATGCTTGCCTGCGCGCGGCTGGGCGCGATCCATTCCGTGGTTTTCGGCGGCTTCGCGTCGAACGAATTGGCGGTCCGCATCGACGACGCCCAGCCCAAGGCCATCGTCACCGCGACCTGCGGGATCGAGGTCAACCGCGTCATCGAATACGTGCCGTTGCTGAAGGGCGCCATCGACATCGCCCGACACAAACCGGACAGCGTCGTCGTTCTGGCGCGCCCGGAATGCGAGATCGACATCGCCGCCGCGGGCTACATCGATTGGGTCCAGGCCGAAGCGGCGGCCGAGCCGCACGCCTGCGTCCCGGTGGCGGCGACGGACCCGCTGTATATTCTTTATACCTCCGGCACCACGGGCCAGCCCAAGGGCGTGGTCCGCGACAACGGCGGGCACGCCGTCGCCTTGAGTTGGTCGATGAAGAACATCTATGACGCCGATCCGGGCGACGTCTACTGGGCGGCGTCGGACGTGGGCTGGGTGGTCGGCCATTCCTATATCGTCTATGCGCCGCTGTTGCACGGATGCACCACCATTATGTACGAAGGCAAACCGGTCGGAACCCCCGACGCCGGCGCGTTCTGGCGGGTGATCGCCGAATACGGGGTGAAGATCCTGTTCACCGCGCCGACGGCGTTCCGCGCGATCAAGAAGGAAGACCCCGACGCCGACCTGTTGAAGCGACACGACATGTCCAGGTTCGAAAGCCTGTTCCTGGCCGGCGAGCGGACCGATCCCGACACCCTGCAGTGGGCGGAGAGCATCCTTGACGGGCGGCCGGTCATCGACCACTGGTGGCAGACCGAGA
>JANQIJ010000329.1 GCA_028282185.1 Rhodospirillales bacterium | reverse complement strand
GTCGAAGATAGCGCCAAGCCGCTGTTTATTTACGGCGAGAAAGCCGAAGAAGTCGAAACCAGCGCGTAACGCGATTTTTGAATTGTCGACTTGCGGGGCGACCCCTGCGTCCCCAACTTTTGGTTACCAACCGACCGGCCGCCTGTTCCGCGCGCGTCGATTTTCTTAAGTGATGAGGCTTGATGTTCCCCTCCATGAAAACACAAAGATTTCCTGTCCTGCCGCTACGTGACATCGTGGTCTTTCCGCATATGATCGTGCCGCTTTTCGTTGGTCGGGATAAGTCCGTCCGGGCGCTCGAAGACGTCATGCAGGAGGATAAGCAGATCCTTTTGGTGGCCCAGAAGAACGCGGCCCAGGACGAACCCGATGTCGATGACATCTACACGGTGGGGACGGTCTCGACGGTGTTGCAGCTGCTCAAGCTGCCCGATGGTACGGTCAAGGTTCTGGTCGAGGGCGTGCAACGGGCGCGGATTTCCGAGTTTGTCGAGAACCCGTCGTTTTTCGAGGTCGAGGCCGAATTGATCCCCGAGGATGACGGGGACGAGAACGAGCTTGAGGCGTTGTCCCGCTCGGTCATCAGCCAATTCGAGCAGTATATTAAGTTAAACAAGAAGATTCCGCCGGAAGTTCTTGTTTCAATTAATCAAATAGACGATTCTGACAAGCTCGCCGATACGGTTGCCTCGCATCTGGCGCTGAAGATTTCGGAAAAGCAGGAACTTCTGGAAATCGAAGCCGTGTCTGATCGCTTGGAGCGTGTCTATTCGCATATGGAATCGGAGATCGGCGTTCTTCAGGTTGAAAAGAAGATTCGTTCGCGGGTCAAGCGCCAGATGGAGAAAACCCAGCGCGAGTATTATCTGAACGAACAACTGAAAGCGATCCAGAAAGAGCTGGGCGAGACCGACGACGGCAAGGACGAAGTCGCCGAGTTGGAAGAAAAAATTAAGAAAACAAAGCTTTCCAAGGAGGCCAAGGAAAAATCCGAAGGCGAATTGAAGAAGCTGCGCTCGATGAGCCCGATGTCCGCCGAAGCGACGGTGGTGCGCAATTATCTGGATTGGATGCTCAACATTCCGTGGAAGAAACGGTCGCGCATCAAGAAGGACATCAAGAAGGCGGGCGAGATTCTGAACGCGGATCACTATGGCCTGGAAAAGGTCAAGGAACGCATTCTCGAGTATTTGGCCGTGCAGAACAGGACAAATAAGATCACCGGTCCGATCTTATGTTTGGTGGGGCCGCCGGGCGTCGGCAAGACCTCGCTTGGCAAGTCGATCGCCGCGTCGACCGGTCGGAACTTCGTCCGAATGTCGCTGGGCGGCGTGCGCGACGAATCCGAGATCCGCGGCCACCGCCGGACCTATATCGGGTCCATGCCGGGCAAAATCATCCAAGGGATGAAGAAGGCCAAGTCCTCCAACCCTCTGTTCTTGCTGGATGAGGTCGATAAAATGGGGCAGGACTGGCGCGGAGACCCGGCATCGGCCCTGCTCGAGGTTCTGGACCCGGAGCAGAATTCGGCGTTCAACGATCATTATCTGGAGGTGGACTACGACCTCTCCGACGTGATGTTCGTGACCACCGCCAACACGATGAACATGCCCGGGCCTTTGCTGGACCGGATGGAGATCATCCGCCTGTCCGGCTACACGGAAGATGAGAAGGTCGAAATCGCCAACCGCCACTTGATCCCCAAGCAGGTAAAATCCCATGGCTTGAAAGACGGCGAGTGGAGTATTTCGGACGGCGCGCTTCGTGACGTCATCCGTTACTATACTCGCGAATCCGGGGTGCGAAACCTGGAGCGCGAGGTCGCCAATCTGGCGCGCAAGGCGGTCAAGGACATCATGATGGGCGAGGCCGAAACCATCAAGGTGACCAGTCGGAACCTCTCTAAATATGCGGGTATCCGAAAGTTCCGCTTTGGCGAAATCGAGCAGGAAGACCTGGTTGGCGTGGTCACGGGCCTGGCCTGGACCGAGGTCGGCGGCGAGCTGCTGTCGATCGAAGCGGTTATGGTGCCGGGCAAGGGACGGATGACCATCACCGGCAAGCTTGGCGACGTCATGCAGGAATCAATCCAGGCGGCCAAGTCCTATGTCCAGTCCCGCGCCGTCTCGCTGGGCATTTTGCCGCCGATGTTCAACAAGAAAGACATCCATGTCCATGTGCCCGAAGGCGCCACGCCCAAAGACGGGCCGTCCGCCGGCGTTGCCATGGTGACCTCGATCGTCTCGGTGTTGACGGAGATTCCGGTCAACAAGGAGGTGGCGATGACCGGTGAGGTCACGTTGCGCGGCCGCGTCCTGCCCATCGGCGGGCTTAAGGAGAAGTTGTTGGCGGCGCTGCGCGGTGGCATCAAGAAGGTCTTGATCCCCAAGGACAACGAGAAGGATTTGGCGGAGATTCCCGAAAATGTGAAGCGCGGGCTTGAAATCGTCCCGGTTTCGACGGTCGATGAAGTGCTTTCCCATGCCTTGGCCGGGACGGTCACGCCGGTCGAATGGGACGAGGATCAACAGGCCCTCGACGACGCCAGTATGGCCGGCAGCGGCAGCGACGAGGACGAGGTGGGTGACATCGTTACCCATTGACGTCGCGCCAAGTCTTTCAGCGGGAACGCTTTTTTCAATTGCCTGATGTGGGGAGGCGGGTTCGACCAGATGCGAGGCCATTGGTGCCGGCCGGCACATGCCGTCCCGGCAACATGATTTCGTCAGCAAAATGGAATCGTCGGGAAACGCTGTAACCCGCAAAAAACTGGGGAAAATTCGGGGACGGACGTTGACGGCGCATTCGGCGGGGCCGTAAACTCACAGTCGATTCCAGCGGACCTTTCCTTGGTCCGCAGATCCGATCAATCCATGTCCCATGTACATCCTTCCCGTACATCCTTTCAGCAAGAGGGGGCCTTCAATTGAACAAGAACGAACTCATTTCATCAGTGGCCGAACGCACCGGTCTGTCCAAGTCGGATACGGCGAGCGCGGTCGATAGTGTTTTTGACGCGATTACGGATGCCCTGACGGGTGGCGACGAAGTGCGCCTTGTCGGTTTTGGCACGTTCAGCGTCGCCCAACGTCAAGCCAGCACGGGGCGTAACCCGCGGACCGGTGAGACGATCCAGATTCCGGCATCCAAACAGCCGAAGTTCAAGGCTGGCAAAGGCCTCAAGGATTCAGTCAACGGTTAGCCGAGGCATGAGTTGACGGCCGGCGCATTCCGGCCCGGAACCGGCCGCCGAGCGATTGGCGGCCGGTTTGTTTTTCGCGGGCTTGTGCGCCGCCGCGATCGGCCGGTTCGGTGTTCATTGACTGCGTTCTTTGAAGAGCAGTGCGGCCACGGCCCTGGTGATCGCTCCTTGTCGTATTTTGGCTCGTCGCCTGGGATTTGTCAGGGGTTGGCCAGGCAATGGGGCAATGGCCAGGCAATGGGGCAATGGAAAGTACAGGGGGCCGCTTGCCCGTTTGCGTGGCGGCCGGGCAGGGGCGGTTAGCTCAGTTGGGAGAGCGTCTGGTTTACACCCAGAAGGTCGGGGGTTCGAACCCCTCACCGCCCACCATTTCCCGGTCCTCCAATGGATCTGCCCGAACGGACCGGATCGCGGGGCGATCGTCCTTGACACTCCTTCCAACGCTGGAGTACATGGTGCGCTTTCCCGCGACCGGCGCCTTGGTGTTGGTCGTCTTCCCGATCTGGGTATCGGTCCAGCGGGGGTGTAGCTCAGTTGGTTAGAGCGCCGGCCTGTCACGCCGGAGGCCGCGGGTTCGAGTCCCGTCACTCCCGCCATTTTTCCGCTTCTCCTGGTTTTGTCCTGGTTTTGCCGTTTATCGTCCATTTGGTCACCCGTGCCCCTTGGTGCCGTGGTTTGGCGGGCGTCTTGGTCAATCCGCGGGAAAAGACCATAAAACCTTTGAAATTTATCCATTTATCGGTCACGTTTCCCCGGTAATCCCGACCGTCCCAAGTTCGGCGGTTACCTCGTGGGCGGGGCCTCTCCCCGCCGGATGCTCAGGAAGCGGAGGTCCAGTGAACGAACTGCTCGTTGAATACCTGCCGATCCTCATCTTCATCGGCATCGCCGCCGCCTTGGCGGGTGCGATCATGTTGGGGTCCTTCGTTATCGGTGTGCAGAAGCCGGACGTGGAAAAGAACTCGGCCTACGAATGCGGTTTCGAGGCTTTCGATGACTCCCGCGGCCGGTTCGACGTTCGGTTCTATCTGGTCGCGATCCTGTTCATCATTTTCGATCTTGAGGTCGCGTTCTTGTTTCCTTGGGCGGTCACGTTGGGCGAGATCGGGGTCTTTGGTTTCTGGTCGATGATGATCTTTTTGTTCATCCTGACCATTGGTTTCATCTACGAATGGCGGAAGGGCGCCCTGGAATGGGAGTGAGCGCATGAGCTTGATCACCGAAACGGGCAACCAGTCCACGTTGGGACCCGGCCCCGAACAGGACGAGGTTCTGGCCCGCGTCGCAGAAGAATTGCAGGACAAGGGTTTCGTGTTGGCCAATCTGGACAAGCTGGTCAATTGGGCCAGGACAGGATCTCTGTGGCCGATGACCTTCGGTCTGGCCTGTTGCGCCGTCGAGATGATCCACGCCTACATGAGCCGTTATGATTTGGATCGCTTCGGCGTTGTCCCGCGGCCCAGCCCGCGGCAGTCAGACGTGATGATCGTCGCTGGCACTCTGACCAACAAGATGGCGCCGGCGTTCCGCAAGGTCTACGACCAGATGGCTGAACCGCGCTATGTGATCTCGATGGGCTCCTGCGCCAATGGCGGCGGCTATTACCATTATTCCTATGCCGTGGTCCGGGGCTGCGATCGGGTCGTCCCGGTCGACGTTTATGTCCCCGGCTGCCCGCCAACGGCGGAAGCCCTGGTCTACGGGATCATGCAATTGCAAAAGAAAATCCGCCGCACGGGAACGCTTTGGCGGTAACCAGGCTGTCGGACGCGGTTAAGCGAAGCAGGGACCATGGATCAGGCACTCAAAGAACTTTCCGAGGATTTGCGCCTCCGGCTTGAAGGCGCCGTGATCGAGGCGCGGATCAGTCTGGGTGAACTCATCCTTGAAGTGCAGCGCGACGAAATTCAGCGGGTGATGCAGACCCTGCGCGACGATGCCAACTGCCTGTTCCGGCATTTGATCGATATTTGCGGCGTCGATTACCCGGACGAAAGCCCTCGGTTTGAGATCGTCTATAATTTGCTGAGCTTGACGCATAACACACGTATCAGGGTCAAGTTGCGGACCGATGAGGACATGGCGGTGCCGTCCATTGCTTCGATCTATTCGGCGGCCGACTGGTTCGAGCGCGAAGTTTGGGACATGTATGGTGTGTTTTTCTCCGACCATCCCGATCTGCGCCGTATCCTTACGGATTATGGGTTCGAGGGGCATCCGCTGCGAAAGGACTTTCCTCTGACCGGCTATGTCGAGTTGCGTTACGACGACGAGCAGAAACGGGTCGTCTATGAACCGGTCAAGCTGACGCAGGAGTTCCGCACGTTCGACTTCACCAGCCCCTGGGAAGGCATGGAGCGGGTCGTCCTGCCTGGCGATGAAAAGGCCGAGGCGCCGGAAGAAGACGATGCGGTCGACAAGGCGGGGGCTGGGTGATGGCGGAAACCCAAATCAAGAATTTCAACCTGAACTTCGGGCCGCAGCACCCGGCGGCCCACGGCGTGTTGCGTCTGGTCTTGGAAATGGACGGCGAGGTGATCGAGCGTGCCGACCCGCATATCGGCCTGTTGCATCGCGGGACGGAGAAGCTCATCGAGTACAAAACCTATGCCCAGGCGGTACCTTACTTCGACCGGCTGGATTATGTCGCCCCGCAGAATCAGGAGCACGCCTTTGTTCTGGCCGCGGAAAAGCTGTTGGGCATCGAGGTCCCGAAACGCGGGCAATACGTGCGGGTGCTGTATTGCGAGATTGGGCGAATCCTCAATCACATCCTGAACATCACCGCATTTGCCATGGACGTCGGCGCAATGACACCGATGTTGTGGGGGTTCGAGGTCCGCGAGCGCCTGATGGAGTTTTGCGAGGCCGCTTCAGGCGCCCGTCTGCACATGAACTATTTCCGTGTCGGTGGCGTCGCCCAGGATCTGCCGCCGCGCCTGTTGGAAGATATCGACAAATGGGCCAAGGAAGAGTTTCCGCCGTTCATGGACGATCTGGAGAGCCTGCTGACGGAAAACCGGATCTTCAAACAACGCACTGTCGATATCGGCGTGATCAATGCCGATCAATGCTGCGACTGGGGTTTCACCGGCCCAAACCTGCGGGCCTCCGGCGTGCCCTGGGACTTGCGCAAGGCCCAGCCCTATGACGCCTATGCGGAAATGGATTTCGACATCCCCATCGGCAAGCACGGCGATTGTTACGACCGTTACTTGGTGCGGATGATCGAAATGCGGGAATCCCTGAAGATCATTCAGCAGTGCCTGGACAACATGCCGGACGGGCCGATCAAATCCGAGAACAAGAAAGTTTCACCGCCCACTCGGGGCGAGATGAAAGAGTCCATGGAAGCCTTGATTCACCACTTCAAATTGTTCACCGAAGGCTTTCACGTGCCAGCCGGCGAAACTTATACGGCGGTTGAGGCGCCGAAGGGTGAGTTCGGCGTCTATCTGGTCGCCGACGGGTCCAACAGGCCGTATCGCTGCAAGATCAGGGCGCCGGGTTACGCCCATCTTCAAGCGACCGAGTTCCTTTCCAAGGGTCACATGCTGGCGGATATTTGCGCCAACATCGGTTCCGTGGATGTCGTGTTCGGCGAAATCGATCGGTGACGGAGCAGGGCATGTCGAGCACGCAACCGGATCATTTTGAGTTTTCGTCGGACAACCGGGCGGCGGCCAAGGCGATCATCGACAAATACCCCGAAGGTCGGCAGCAAAGCGCGGTCATGCCGCTGCTTGATCTGGCGCAGCGCCAGAACGGCGGTTGGATTCCCCATCCGGCGATTGAGATGATCGCGGATATGCTGGGCATGGCGGCGATCCGTGTGCTTGAAGTCGCGACCTTTTATACGATGTACAACCTGGCGCCGATCGGAAAACACCACGTTCAGATCTGCACCAATCTGCCATGCTGGCTGCGTGGTTCGGACCAAGTGGTCGAGGCGTGTCGCAAAGTGACCGGTGTCGGCCACGGCCGGACATCGGAAGACGACCTGTTCACGGTGACCGAGGTTGAATGCCTGGGCGCTTGTGTCAACGCGCCGATGATGCAAATCAACGACGATTACTACGAAGACCTGGATTCGGTTTCAACCGAAAGGATCCTGAGCGCGCTGAAAGCCGGGGAAACGCCGACGCCCGGCTCGCAAACGGGACGTCACACCTGTGAACCCGTTGGCGGGATCACCACCTTGACCGGCCGCTATCCCGACCGCGCGACCAAATCCGGAGGCGACGACTGATGCTCGGTGACAAGGACCGTATCTTCACCAACATCTATGGTTTCGACAGCCCGTGGCTGGACGGTGCCAAGGCGCGCGGCGATTGGGACAACACCAAGAAGCTGTTGGAGCTGGGCCGCGACAAGATCATCGACGAGGTCAAGGAATCCGGTCTCCGGGGCCGCGGCGGCGCGGGTTTCCCGACGGGTGTGAAATGGTCATTCATGCCCAAGGAAGCGGGGCCGCGTCCGCATTACCTGGTGATCAACGCGGACGAGGGCGAGCCGGGGACCTGCAAGGACCGGGAAATCATGCGCTCCGAGCCGCATAAGCTGATCGAAGGCGCCTTGCTGGCGTCCTTCGCCATGGGCGCCAACGCGGCCTACTGCTATGTGCGCGGCGAATTCTATCATGAGATTCAGGCGTTGCAGCGGGCCGTCGACGAAGCCTACGAGGCGGGCCTGATCGGTGATGACGCCTGCGGGTCCGGTTACAAGTTCGATTTCTATGTCCATTCCGGCGCCGGGGCCTATATCTGCGGCGAGGAAACCTCGCTGATCGAGAGCCTGGAAGGCAAGAAAGGCCAGCCGCGCCTGAAGCCGCCGTTCCCGGCCGGGGTCGGTGTCTGGGGCTGTCCGACCACGGTGAACAATGTGGAATCCATCGCCGTCGCGCCGGAAATCCTGCGCCGCGGTGCCGACTGGTTCGAGGGCCTTGGCCGACCGAACAACACCGGCACCAAGCTGTTCAATATATCCGGCCACGTCAATCAGCCCTGCACGGTCGAAGAGGAGATGGGCATCCCCCTAAAGGAACTGATCGAGAAGCACGCCGGCGGGGTGCGCGGCGGCTGGGACAATCTGTTGGCGGTCATCCCCGGCGGCGCCTCGGTTCCCGTCCTGCCGAAGTCGGTTTGCGATACGGTTCTGATGGATTTCGACAGCCTGCGCGAGGTTCAATCCGGTCTCGGCACGGCGGCGATCATGGTGATGGACCAATCGACGGACATCATTAAGGCGATCGCCCGTCTGGCGGCGTTCTACAAGCATGAGAGTTGTGGCCAATGCACGCCCTGTCGCGAGGGCACCGGATGGATGTCACGGGTCATGCAGCGGATGGTCACCGGCGACGCCGACGTGGCCGAGATCGATATTCTTGAAGAAGTCACCCGTCAGGTCGAGGGGCATACGATCTGCGCCCTGGGCGATGCCGCGGCTTGGCCGATCCAGGGCTTGATCCGGCATTTCCGCGCCGATATGGAAAAGCGCATCTTGGACAACAAGACCAACCGCCAAGCGGCGGAATAGAAAGGGATTGAAGGGGATTTTTGGTCCATGCCGAAAATAACCATCGACGGCGAAGAACATGAGGTTGAGGCCGGAATGACGGTACTCCAGGCCTGCGAACAGGCGGGCAAGGAGATCCCCCGGTTCTGCTACCACGCCCGTCTGCCCACCGCCGGCAATTGCCGGATGTGTCTGGTCGCCATGGAACGGTCGCCCAAGCCGGTGGCGTCCTGCGCCATGCCTGTCGGCGACGGCATGGTGGTCTACACCGACACGCCGGAAGTCCGCAAGATGCGTCAGGGGGTGATGGAGTTCCTGCTGATCAACCACCCGTTGGACTGCCCGATTTGCGATCAAGGCGGGGAATGCGACCTGCAGGACCAGGCCATGGCCTATGGCATGGACCACGGGCGGTATCGCGAGAACAAGCGCGCCGTCGAAGACAAGTACATGGGGCCGTTGATCAAGACGATCATGACCCGCTGCATTCATTGCACCCGTTGTGTTCGTTTCTCGACCGAGGTCGCCGGTGTTTCCGACATGGGCCTGATCGGCCGGGGCGAGGGGGCGGAGATCGTTTCCTACCTGGACAAGGCGGTGGATTCGGAACTTTCCGGCAATGTCATCGACCTTTGTCCGGTGGGCGCCCTCACGTCGAAGCCCTATGCCTTTGCCGCCCGGCCTTGGGAATTGAAAAAGACCGAATCGATCGATGTCTCCGACGCCCAAGGTTGCGCCACGCGGGTCGATTCCCGGGGGCCCGAGGTGTTGCGCGTCCTGCCGCGGCTGAACGAAGACGTCAATGAGGAATGGATTTCCGACAAGGCCCGCTATTGGGTCGACGGTCTGAAACGTCAGCGCCTGGACCGGCCCTATGTCCGGGTCGATGGCAAACTCAAACCGTCAACCTGGGACGATGCCTTGGCGGCCGCCGCCAAGGCTTTGAAAGGGGCCAAGGGCAACGCGGTCGCGGCGATCGCCGGCGATCTGGCCGATTGCGAAAGCATGCTTTGCCTGAAAGAACTGATGGTCGGGCTGGGCAGCGCCAGTCTGGATTGCCGCCAGGACGGATCCAAGGTCGATCCCGCCGTGCGCGCCAGCTATCTGTTCAATTCGACGATCGCCGGGATCGAAGACGCGGATGCGCTGCTTCTGGTTGGCACCAATCCGCGTTGGGAAGCGGCGGTGCTTAATTCACGAATCCGCAAGCGCTACCTGATGGGCAACTTCCCGATCGCCGCCATCGGACCGGAATTCGACGCGACCTACAAGCTGGATCGGCTGGGTGTCGGGGCCGAAATTCTGGCCCAGGTGGCCGACGGCAGCCACGCGTTCGCCAAGGTCTTGAAAGGCGCCGAGCGGCCGATGATCATCGTCGGCACGGGCGCATTGGCCCGAGAAGACGGCGCGGCGATCCTCGCGTTGGCCCGCGAAACGGCGGAAGCGGTCGGCGCCGTGACCGACGATTGGAACGGTTTCAATGTCTTGCAGCGGGCCGCGTCGCGGGTCGGCGGGTTGGACCTGGGGTTCGCGCCTTTGGCCGACGGGCTGGACACGACCGGGATTTTGGCCGGTGCCGCGGACGGCTCGGTCAAGGTGGTCTATCTGCTCGGTGCCGACGAAGTCGACACCCTGGCGCTGAAAGACGCTTTCGTTATCTATCAGGGGCATCACGGTGACGCGGGGGCCCATGTCGCCGACGTGATCCTGCCCGGTGCCAGCTTCGCAGAAAAGAACGCGACCTACGTTAACCTGGAAGGTCGGGTGCAACGTGGCCAGTTGGCCGTGTTCCCGCCGGGCGAGGCGCGGGAGGACTGGAAAATCCTGCGTGCCCTTTCGGATGTCATGGGCAGCCCGCTGCCCTATGATACGCTGGGCGCCGTGCGTCAGGGTCTGGTCAAAGCCAATGCCGTGTTCCAGGCCTTGGATCAAGTGCGGCCGGCCGGCTGGGCCGAATTCGGCGCCGTCGGCGCCGTCGCCTGCGACTTCCCCTATCCGATCATCAATTTCTATATGACCGACCCAATCAGCCGGGCGTCGGCGACCATGGCCGAATGCACGGATGTCTATGTCGGCCGCGACGAAGGGAAGACAGGCACGGATGGTTGAGGCCTGGCACAGTTGGATTTGGCCGACCGCCTGGATCGTCATCAAGATCCTGGCGATCGTTGTGCCTATTCTGGTGTCCGTGGCCTATTTGACCTATGCCGAACGCAAGGTCATCGGTGCCATGCATCTGCGCCGGGGACCCAACGTGGTTGGGCCGTTCGGTTTGCTGCAACCCATGGCCGATGGGGTCAAGCTGTTCCTGAAGGAAATGATCATCCCGTCCGGTGCCAATCCGGGGGTGTTCCTGTTGGCGCCCTGCGTCACCTTCGCCCTGGCGATCATCGCCTGGGCGGTGATCCCGTTCGGCGAGGGCTTGGTTCTGGCCGATATCAATGTCGGCATCTTGTATCTGTTCGCGGTCTCGTCGCTTGGCGTTTACGGCATTCTGATGGCAGGCTGGGCGTCGAATTCACGCTATGCCTTCCTGGGGGCGCTCCGCTCGGCGGCGCAGATGGTGTCCTACGAGGTCTCCATGGGCTTCGTGATCATCACCGTGCTGCTTTGCGTCGGCTCGCTGAACCTGTCGGCCATTGTCGAGGCCCAGCGCGACATGTGGTTCGTCATTCCGCTGTTTCCCATGGCGGTGATCTTCTTCATTTCGACCCTGGCGGAAACCAACCGTCATCCCTTCGACCTGCCGGAGGCGGAAGCCGAACTGGTCGCGGGATACAACGTGGAATATTCCGGCATGGCCTTCGCCCTGTTTTTCCTGGGCGAATACGCGAACATGATCCTGATGTCCGGGATGACGGTCGTATTGTTCCTGGGCGGTTGGTTGCCGCCCTTTGATATTGCGCCGTTCACCTGGATTCCGGGACCGATCTGGTTCGCCCTGAAGATCGCCTTTTGCCTGTTCATCTTCATCTGGGTGCGGGCGACCTTCCCGCGCTATCGCTACGATCAGTTGATGCGCCTGGGGTGGAAGGTCTTCCTGCCGATATCGTTGTTCGCCGTGGCCGCCGTGGCCGGCGTGCTGCTGGCCTTCGGCTGGGTGCCGGAACCGGTCATGAACTGAGTTTAGGAACGGGAGACCAAGCAACCATGAGCATGATCGCACAAAGCGCCAAGGCCCTATTCCTCAAGGAACTGGTCTATGGTCTCGGCCTGACTTTGAAGTATTTCGCCAAGCCCAAAGTGACGCTCAACTACCCTTATGAAAAAGGACCGCTGAGCCCGCGGTTTCGGGGCGAACATGCCTTGCGCCGCTATCCCAACGGCGAGGAACGCTGCATCGCCTGCAAGCTCTGCGAGGCGATTTGCCCGGCCCAGGCGATCACCATCGAGGCCGAGCCGCGTGATGACGGCTCGCGCCGGACCACGCGCTACGACATCGATATGGTGAAGTGCATTTACTGTGGGTACTGCGAGGAAGCCTGCCCCGTGGACGCCATCGTCGAGGGGCCGAATTTCGAATACGCGACGGAGACGCGGGAAGAGCTTCTCTACGACAAGGACAAGCTGTTGGCCAATGGCGACCGCTGGGAGACGGAGATCGCCGAGCGGCTTTACGCCGACGCGGCCTATCGGTGACCGAACGCCGGCGCCTTGGGGGGACGGCCGGCACGTGAACAAGGATCAAGGGCCCGAGCGGCGGGCCGCAAAGACGAGGAATAAAAGGGCGTGACAAGCGACAGGCAGATGAAGGCGGCAATCCGGCCCGCCGCCAGGGACGGGCGGGTCGAAAGGGGGCTTCGATGATCGTCGAAGCGCTGGCCTTCTACATGTTCGCCTTCATCACGGTGGCCGCCGCGGTGATGGTCATTTCGTCGCGCAACCCCGTGCACTCCGTGCTGTTTCTGATCCTGGCGTTTTTCAACTCGGCCGGCCTGTTCGTCCTTCTGGGGGCCGAGTTCCTGGCGATGATCCTGGTCGTCGTATACGTCGGCGCGGTGGCCGTGCTGTTCATGTTCGTGGTCATGATGCTCGACATCAACTTCACCGAATTGCGCTCGGGCTTCCTGCAGTATCTGCCCCTGGGCGGTTTGATCGGCTTCATCCTGCTGGCCGAATTGGTGATCGTCCTGGGCGGCTGGCACCTGTCTCCGGAAACGGTCGAGGCGGCGACGGCAGCGGCCACGCCGGACGGCGTGACCAACACCCATGCCTTGGGCATGCTGATCTATACCCATCATGTGTTCCTGTTCCAGGCGGCGGGCATGATCCTTTTGGTCGCCATGATCGGCGCCATCGTCTTGACCCACCGGCAGCGCGAGGGCGTGCGCAAGCAGCGCATCGCCGACCAGAACGCGCGGCGACCCGGCGAAACGGTGGAAGTCGTCAAGGTCGACGTGGGCAAGGGGGTCTGACGGATGTTCGAGATCGGCCTGAGCCATTATCTGACCGTCGCCGCGATCTTGTTTACGCTGGGCGTGTTCGGCATCTTCCTGAACCGTAAGAACGTGATCGTCATCCTGATGTCCATTGAATTGATGTTGCTGGCCGTGAACATCAACCTGGTTGCGTTTTCCAGCCATCTTGGTGACTTGATGGGCCAGGTCTTCGCGCTATTCGTTCTCACCGTGGCCGCGGCCGAGGCGGCCATCGGGCTCGCCATCCTGGTGGTGTTCTTCCGCAACCGCGGATCGATCGCCGTCGAAGACGTCAACATGATGAAGGGCTAGGAAGGGCGCATGATCGAAATTCTCGCAGTCTTCCTGCCCCTGGTCGGTTCGATCATCGCCGGGCTGATTGCTTTCATGCCGCAGGCCGACAAGGCCAAACAGCATCGCATGGACGTGCTGGCGCAATGGGTGACCTGCACCGGGTTGGTGCTGTCGGCGGTCTGCGCGGTAATCCTTTTCAAGGACGTGGCGCTCGACGGCAACGCCCGGGTGACGCAGCTGTTCACTTGGATCGATTCCGGCGCGCTGGAGGTCAATTGGGCGCTGCGCGTCGATCAGTTGACGGCGGTGATGATGATTGTCGTCACAGTGGTGTCGGCCATGGTGCATATCTATTCCGTCGGCTACATGCACCACGACAAGTCGATCCCCCGGTTCATGAGCTATTTGTCGCTGTTCACCTTCTTCATGCTCATGCTGATCACCGCGGACAACCTGGTGCAGTTGTTCTTCGGCTGGGAGGGGGTCGGGCTGGCGTCTTATCTGCTGATCGGCTTCTGGTACGAAAAGCCATCGGCGAACGCGGCGGCGATCAAGGCCTTCGTCGTCAACCGGGTCGGCGATTTCGGCTTCGCGCTGGGTATCTTCGCGACCTTCATCCTGTTCGATTCTGTCAATTTCGATACGATCTTTAACGCCGTTTCCGGCAAGGCGGACGCGACCCTGCATGTCTTCGGCGGCGAGTTCGATGCCCTGACGGTCTGTTGCCTGTTGCTGTTCGTCGGCGCCATGGGCAAGTCGGCGCAGTTGGGCCTGCATACCTGGCTGCCGGACGCCATGGAGGGCCCGACCCCCGTCTCCGCCCTGATCCATGCGGCGACCATGGTCACCGCCGGCATCTTCATGGTCGCCCGCCTCTCGCCGATGTTCGAGTATTCGCAATTCGCGTTGGACGTGGTCACCATCGTCGGCGCCTCGACGGCAATCTTTGCTGCCACCATCGGCTGCGTACAGAACGACATCAAGCGGGTGATCGCCTATTCGACCTGTTCGCAGCTGGGCTACATGTTCTTCGCCTGCGGCGTTTCGGCCTATTCCGCGGGCATATTCCACCTGATGACCCACGGGTTCTTCAAGGCCTTGCTGTTCCTTGGTGCCGGCTCGGTGATCCACGCCATGTCGGACGGGCAGGACATGCGCAAGATGGGCGGCATCTGGAAGCACATAAAAGTGACCTATGTCTTGATGTGGATAGGCTCCCTGGCCCTGGTCGGGATACCGCCTTTCGCCGGGTTCTATTCCAAGGACATCGTGCTCGAAGCGGCCTACGGTGCCCATACGGGCGTCGGGCAGTATGCCTTCTGGCTTGGCATCGCCGCGGCTTTCCTGACCGCATTCTATTCTTGGCGCCTGCTGATCATGACCTTCCACGGCGCGCCCCGCGCCGACGAGCGGACCATGGCCCATGTTCATGAAAGCCCGCCGGTGATGATCGTGCCGCTTTTGGTGCTGGCCCTGGGTGCCTGCCTGGCCGGGGTCTTGGCCTATGATATGATGGTCGGGCCCGAAAACGCCAAGTTCTGGGGCGACAGCATTCTCGTGCTGGAGCACCACAAGGCGCTTGAGAACGCCCATCATTCGCCGCTTTGGGTCGTACTGGCGCCATTGGTCGTCGGCGTCGCCGGGATCGCCTTGGCCTATGTCATGTACATGTTCAAGCCGGACATGCCCGGCGCCTTGGCGGCGCGGTTCCAGGGCATTTATCAGTTCCTGTTGAACAAGTGGTATTTCGACGAGCTTTACGACAAGGTTTTCGTCCGCCCGTCGTTCTATCTGGGCCGCAACTTCTGGAAGACCGGCGACGGTACGCTGATCGACGGTCTGGGCCCGGACGGAGTTTCCGCCGCGGTCAAGAATTTCGCCCGCAGGGCCTCGGCCCTGCAGACCGGCTACCTCTACCATTATGCCTTTGCCATGCTGGCGGGCGTCGCGGTTCTGGTGACCTGGTACTTGCTCTCCAGCGTGGGGGGATAGCGGCGCATGGATTGGCCCATTCTCTCGTTGGTGATCTTCCTGCCGCTGGTCGGCGTGTTGTTGATCGCTTTCGTGCCCTCGGACAATCACGAGAACGCGCGCCGCGTGGCCCTTTGGGTGTCCTGCGGGAATTTCCTGTTGTCGCTGTTGATCTGGGTTGAATTCGACCGCACCACGGCGGAAATGCAATTCGTCGAGGAGGCGGCCTGGATGCCCATGGCGGGGATCGCCTATCGGGTGGGGATCGACGGTATTTCCATGCTGTTCGTCCTGCTGACCACGCTGTTGACGCCGATTTGCATCCTCGCCAGTTGGGACGCCATCAAGGTTCGGGTCAAGGAATACATGATTGCCTTCCTGATCCTGGAAACCTTCATGATCGGGATGTTCGCGGCGCTGGATTTGTTCCTGTTCTACATCTTCTTCGAAGCCGTGCTGATCCCGATGTTCATCATCATCGGGGTCTGGGGCGGGCCGAACCGGATCTACGCCAGCTTCAAGATGTTCCTTTACACCTTGCTGGGGTCGGTGCTGATGCTGCTGGCCATGTTGGCGATGTATTTCGAGGCCGGTACCACGGACATCACCAAACTGCTGGTCTATGATTTCCCAACGCAGATGGAGCCCTGGCTGTGGCTGGCGTTCTTCGCCTCCTTCGCCATCAAGGTGCCCATGTGGCCGGTGCATACTTGGCTGCCCGACGCCCACGTCGAGGCGCCGACGGCCGGTTCGGTGATCCTGGCCGGCGTGTTGCTGAAGTTCGGCGGCTACGGGTTCCTGCGCTTCTCGCTGCCCATGTTCCCGGAGGCCAGTCTCCTGTTTACGCCGCTGGTCTATACCCTGTCCGTCATCGCCGTGATCTATACCTCCCTGGTCGCACTGGCCCAGGAGGATATGAAGAAACTGATCGCCTATTCGTCGGTCGCTCATATGGGTTTCGTCACCATCGGCACGTTCACCATGACGGTGCAGGGGATCGAGGGCGCGATCTATCAGATGCTGTCGCACGGCGTCGTCTCCGCCGCCTTGTTCCTGGTTGTCGGCGTGGTCTACGACCGCGAACATTCCCGCGCCATCGACCATTACGGCGGCCTGGTTGAGCGCATGCCGGTCTACGGCCTGACCTTCATGCTGTTCATGCTGGCCTCGGTCGGCCTGCCCGGCACCGGCGGTTTCATCGGCGAATTCCTTGTCCTGCTGGGGGCCTTCAAGGCCAACACCTGGGTCGCGGCCTTGGCCGCCCTGGGCGTGATCCTGGGCGCGGTTTATATGCTCTACCTTTACCGCCGTATCGTCTTCGGCAAGCTGACCAAGGAACATCTGGCCAAGATTCTCGACATGGACCGGCGCGAAATCGCGGTATTCGCGCCGCTGGCCATCGTCACCCTGTGGATGGGGATCTATCCGTCCTCATTCCTCGACGTCATGCATGTCTCGGTCGCAAACCTGTTGCAACATGTGGAAACGGCGCTGGCGGCGTCCGGCCACATGGCGTTGGCCGGCAATTAGGGGCGGAGAAAGTTCATGGAATTGGCCCAAGCCCCCAACCTGATCCCGGTCCTGCCCGAGGCCTTCGTCGCCTGTATGATCATGGCGCTGTTGATGCTGGGCGTGTTCCAGAAAGGCGCTTTGGCCGACCACGACGTCAAGAGCTTCCGCCTGGTTTCCGGCCTGGCGATCCTCGTCCTGGCCCTGACCGGGCTTTTGGTGGTCATGGTCACTGGCGGGCGGATGCTGGCCTTCAACAACATGTTCGTGGTCGACGGCTTCGCGGTTTACGCCAAGATTCTGATCCTCGTCGCCTCGGCCGCGGCGATCGTCATGTCGTCCGATTACATGGAGCGTCAGGGCGTCGCCCGCTTCGAATACGCGATCTTGGTTGTCTTCGCGACGCTCGGCATGATGATGATGGTCTCGGCCAACGACCTGATCTCGCTCTACATGGGGCTCGAGATGCAGTCCCTGTCGCTTTACGTGATCGCTTCGATCCAGCGCGACGACACCCGCTCGACGGAAGCGGGCCTCAAGTACTTCGTCTTGGGTGCCCTGGCCTCGGGCATGCTGCTCTACGGCAGTTCCATGGTCTACGGGTTTACCGGTTCGACCAATTTCGAGGTTCTGGCGGCCGCGCTGAAGGCCGGCGAGCCGTCGACCGGCCTGATCGTCGGCATCGTGTTCGTCGTCGCCGGTCTGGCCTTCAAGGTTTCCGCCGTGCCTTTCCACATGTGGACCCCCGATGTTTACGAGGGCGCGCCGACGCCAGTCACCGCGTTCTTTGCCGTGGCACCCAAGATCGCGGCGCTCTGCCTGTTTGTTCGGGTGATGATGGAACCGTTCGGCGACGCCGCCCAGGCCTGGCAGCAGGTTTTGATCTTTGTCTCCGTCGCGTCCATGGTCTTGGGCGCGATCGCCGCCGTGGCGCAGAAGAACATCAAGCGGCTGATGGCCTACAGCTCCATTGGCCATGTCGGCTACGCCCTGATCGGTTTGTGCGTCGCCGACGAAGCCGGCGTGCGCGGCATTCTGGTCTATCTCGCAATTTACCTGTTCATGAACGTGGGCGCTTTCGCCTGCATCCTCTGCATGAAGCGCGACGACCGCATGGTCGAGCAGATTTCCGACCTAGCCGGCATGTCCAAGACCCATCCGGGGATTGCCCTGGCGCTGCTGATCTTCATGTTCTCCATGGCGGGCGTGCCGCCGCTCGCCGGGTTCTTCGCCAAGCTGTATATCTTCTGGGCGGCGATCGACGCCGGCCTCATTGCTCTGGCGGTGATCGGTGTTTTGACCAGCGTGATCGGCGCCTTCTACTACCTGCGGATCGTCCGGGTGATGTATTTCGAGGAAGCGGAAGAGCCCCTGGACGGCACGGTGTCCCGCGAATTGCGCTGGTTGATTGCCGGATCGGCGATCGTCATCACCTTCTTCTTCGTCCAGCCCAACCTGATCCTGGAGCCGGCGGCCAATGCCGCCGCGACCCTGTTCGCCGGCTGATGGACGCGCCCCGCCTCCCGTCGTTATTCAACCTGGTCGCCCTGGAAACGGTCGACAGCACCAACGCGAAGGCCCGCCGCTTGGCCGAAAAGGGGCCTGATGAAACGCCTGAAGGCACCTTTGTCTGGGCCATGGAACAAACCGCCGGACGTGGCCGGCGCGGCCGCGATTGGCACAGCCCCAAGGGCAATTTTTATGCGTCCATCGTCCTCCGGCCCGAGGTTCCCTTGAAGGACGCGGCACAATTCAGTTTTGTCGCCGCCCTTGCCGTGTTCGACACGATGGGCAGTCTCGGCCCGCCGGGTATCAGCGTGACCACCAAATGGCCCAACGATGTGTTGATTTCCGGGCGCAAGGCGGCAGGCATTCTGTTGGAGGCCCAAGGTGGGGATGGCGATCAGCTACCGGAATTCCTGATCGTCGGGGTCGGTGTCAATTTGATGAGCTTTCCGGAAGATGCCGCCTTTCCTGCGACGAGCCTGGCCGAGGAAGGAGCGCCGATCCTGCCGCCGGAGTTCCTCGGCGTCTTCGCCCGGCATTTTCTGGCCTGGACCCGGCTGTGGGTGGACGAGGGTTTCGACCGCGTGCGTAAGAACTGGACCTGGCGCTGTGATCAGGTCGGCCAGGAAATCGAGGTTCGCCTGGGCGACCGTTCGTTGACCGGGGTTTTCAAGGATCTTGACGAAAACGGGGCCTTGATTTTGGAAACCGAGGCGGGGATCGAAACCGTTCAGGCGGGAGACGTCTATTTCCTGGCGTCCGGCTTGGACGCCTAGACCGTCATGTTGCTGGCCATCGATTGCGGCAACACCAATGTCGTTTTCGCCGTGTTCGACGGTGACGGCAGCCTGCGCGGCACCTGGCGGGCCAATTCCAAGCAAGAGCGGACCAAGGACGAATTCGCCGTCTGGCTGCGGCCGTTGATGAAGATGAACGACATTCGCCGCAAGGACATCACCAAAGCGATTATCGCTTCCGTGGTGCCGGCGGCGTTGTTCCCGTTGACCGAATTTTGCCGAGATTATTTTGATGTCGAGCCCATGGTGATCGACACACCTGCCGTCGACCTTGGGATCGAGGTCCGGGTCGACCGGCCGGACCAGGTCGGCGCCGACCGCTTGGTCAACACCGTCGCCGCCCATGCGAAGTACGGCGGTCCGTCGGTCGTCATCGACTTCGGCACGGCGACGACCTTCGACGTCGTCGCCGCCGACGGCGCCTATGTGGGCGGCGTGATTTCGCCGGGCATGAACCTGTCCCTGACGGCGTTGCATCAGGCTGCGGCCAAGCTGCCGCTGATCGATGTCGCCCGGCCGGACAAGGTGATCGGCAAGGACACGGTCGGCGCCATGCAATCGGGCGTATTTTGGGGATACGTCGGACTGATCGAAGGCATTGTCGCCCGTTTGCGCGTGGAACTGGAGACATCGCCCAAGGTGATCGCCACGGGTGGTCTGGCGTCGCTGTTCGTCGACGATTGCCCCTGTATCGACACGGTCGATGGTGACCTGACGCTTGATGGGTTGTATCTGATCCACCAAAGGAACGCCTCGTGACCGGCGCCGGCGGCGCGCAGGCCGATACTTCGGAACTGGTCTTCCTGGCCTTGGGCGGCGCCGGCGAGATCGGGATGAACCTGAACCTCTACGGCTACGGCCCGCCCGGCGACGAGCACTGGATCATCGTCGATCTGGGCGTCACTTTCGGCGACGGCTGGCCCCCCGGGGTCGATGTCATCATGGCCGACCCGACGTTCATCGAGGAACGGGCGGACCGATTGGACGGCCTGATCCTGACCCATGCCCATGAAGACCATTTGGGCGCGGTTCAATACCTGTGGGATCGCCTGGAATGCCCGATCTACGCAACGCCGTTCACCGCCCATATCCTGCACCGCAAGCTGTCGGAACCGGGGTGGGAGGATCGGGCGGACGTCACGGTCGTACCGCTGAAGGGACGCTTTTCCGTCGGTCCCTTCGATCTTGAGTTGATCACCCTGACCCATTCGATCCCCGAGCCCAACGCCCTGGCGATCCGCACGCCCTTGGGCACGGTTCTGCATACCGGCGATTGGAAGTTCGATCCGGACCCGGTGGTCGGCGACCTGGCCGACCGTGAGGCGCTGCGGGCGCTGGGCGACGATGGGGTTCTGACCCTGGTCTGCGATTCCACCAACGTTTTCGCGCCCGGCGAATCCGGTTCCGAGGGTGATTTGCTGGGCAGCTTGACACAGGTGATCGGCGACTGCGGCGGCCGCGTCGCCGTCGCCTGTTTCGCGACCAACGTGGCGCGCCTGGAAACCGTGGCCCGCGCGGCGCGGACCAACGGCCGTCAGGTGGTTCTCGCCGGCAGGTCGTTATGGCGGATCGACAAGGCGGCCAGGGAAAACGGCTATTTGGCGGATACCCCCGCGTTCTTGCAGGAATCCGAAGCCGATCAACTACCCGACAGCGAGGTCTTGATCATTTGTACCGGCAGCCA
>JANQIJ010000324.1 GCA_028282185.1 Rhodospirillales bacterium | reverse complement strand
CCCGACGCCGCAACCGGTCCATTACCGGCCGATGTTCGGCGGTTTCGGCAAGTCGGTCCAGGCGTCGGGCGTGACCTTCGTTTCCGCCGCCGCCATCGAAAACGGCATCGGTCATCACCTGGGCGTGGACAAGGAACTTCTGCCCGTCGAAAACACCCGAGCCGGCATCGGCAAGGCGGCGATGGTGCTGAACGACGCGCCCCCGGTGGTCGAGGTCGACCCGGAAACCTACGAGGTCCGGGCCGACGGCGATTTGCTGACCTGCGAGCCGGCGGACGTGCTGCCCATGGCGCAGCGCTACTTCCTGTTCTAACGGCGGGGGAGCCGGGAAGATGATCCGCGCGACGGAAATCAAACGCACTGGCGACTGGGCCGGCCCGGCGGCGGATACCGTGCTGCTCGATTTCGACGCCCGGCACCGCCGGCGGATCGCCATGACCGGGGTCAACGGGCTGGACTTCCTGCTTGATCTGCCGCGGGCGGAAGCGCTCGCCGACGGTGACGGTTTGCTGCTGGAAGACGGCCGCATGATCGCCGTCAAGGCGGCGGCCGAGCCGTTGTTCGACATCACTTGCGACGATGCCGACCATCTGCTTCGGGTCGCCTGGCATCTCGGCAACCGGCACCTGCCGACCGAACTGAGGCCGGGGGGCCTGCGCATTCGCCATGATCACGTGATCGCCGACATGCTGACCAAACTGGGCGCCCGGGTCACGCCCATCGAGGCGCCGTTCAACCCCGAAGGCGGCGCCTACGGCCACGGCCGAACCCATGATCACGGCGACGATCGTAACCATGGTGAGGATCAGGACGAAGGACATTCCCATGGATGACTTGACTTGGCCCATGGATGACCTGGCCCATGGATGACGCCGCCCTCTACCGCCTGATGTCCTGGCTGTCGCCGAGCTATCCGGTCGGCGCCTTCGCCTATTCCCACGGCATCGAATGGGCGGTCGAGGACGGTGCCATCCAGAACGCGGACAGCCTGGCAAGGTGGCTGACGGACATCATCGAACAGGGCGGCGGCTGGTCCGACGCCGTGGTGTTCCGCAATGCCTGGCTGGCCTGCGGGGAAGACGACGGCAACGCCCTGGCCGAGATCGCCGAATTGGCCAAGGCCCTGGCGCCGACATCGGAACGGCGCCTGGAAACCCTGCAACAGGGCACGGCCTTTCTGCAGGCGACCCGCGCTGCCTGGCCCTGGCCCGGGTCGGATGCCGCCTTTCTGAACGGCCAGGTCGCTTATCCCGTGGCGGTTGCCGCGGCGGCGGCCGGGCATGAGGTGCCGCTGGCGCCGGCCTTGAATGCCTATCTGCACGGCCTGGCGGCGAACCTGATATCCGCCGGCGTGCGCCTGGTGCCGCTCGGCCAGACCGACGGTCAGAAGGCCCTGGCCGCGCTGGAACCGGTGATCGCCAAGACGACATGGCACGCCGTCACCGCCGGGCTGGACGATCTGGGCGGCGCGGCATGGCTGTCGGACATCGCTTCGATGAAACACGAAACCCAGTACACGAGGTTATTCAGATCATGACTCCATCCGAGACACCTTCGCCGCATGCCTCTCCGCATGGCCCGCTTCGGGTCGGCGTCGGCGGCCCCGTCGGCTCCGGCAAGACCGCCTTGATGGAGCGCCTGTGCCAGACATTTCGCGAGCAGTTGGACATCTGCGCCATCACCAACGACATCTACACCAAGGAAGACGCCGAGGCCTTGACCCGTCGCGGTGCCCTGCCGCCGGAACGGATCATGGGGGTCGAGACCGGCGGCTGTCCGCATACGGCGATCCGCGAGGACGCCTCGATCAACCTGGCGGCCGTTGCCGCCATGCGCGATACCTTTCCGGGCCTCGATCTGGTGCTGATCGAGAGCGGCGGCGACAACCTGGCGGCCACCTTCTCTCCCGAATTGGCGGATATCACCATCTATGTGATCGATGTTTCGGCCGGCGAGGAAATTCCCCGCAAGGGCGGGCCGGGGATCACCCGCTCGGACGTCTTAGTGATCAACAAGACGGACCTGGCGCCCCATGTGGGCGCCGACCTGGCCGTCATGGAACGCGACGCCAGGAAGATGCGGGGCGAACGGCCCTTCGTTTTCGCCAACATGAAGAACGGCGAGGGCGTGGACATCATCGCCCGGGAAATCCGCCGCCTGGGCGGATTGCCGGCGGCCACCGCGGCGGCGCCGGCGACTGGGAACTAGAACGCGGAGCCTCCGGACGGGTTGTATACGAGAGAGCGATATGGTCATCTTCATTGATCCGGAACCGATCGGGGAGTCACACCGAAGGAGACGAAAACCGGGAGCAGGCGCCCATGAAAGCGATCGAGAACGCGGCCTTCGTAACCGTCGGCAAGGCCTGCGGCTTTGCCTGGCTGGCGATCTTTTGCACCACCTTCGGCTTCATGTATGAACCGCCCCTGGCGGCCCTGGTCGGCGCGGTCATGTCCTTGTCCCTGGCCCTGATCCTCAAGGCCTGCGGCGCCTACAGCCTCAGGAAACCCTACAAGCGGACGGAGATGTGGCTCTACATCCGCGAGGAAGACCGGCCGCCCGAAGCCTATGCCCAGCGCATCATCTCCAACACCCTGCACGATACCTACCAATGGTTCGCCAAGCAGGCGTCGGTATTCGGGGCCATTTTCCTGATTGCCTGGATCGGGCTGCAGGCCATGGGCGTGAGGGAATTGCCGTCGCAGACCCGGGTCCACAACGTGATCGGCCACAAGCCGCCGGTGATCCAGCCCCTGCCCGACGACCGCTGGGCATCGGAAGCACCCCATGGCCGCGCCTGGCAGGAACGGGTCGTGCCCTGATCCCGGCGGCCCGGGCAGTCCGGCATCCACCGCGCAATATCCCAACCCTGATCTAAGCGGTTCAATCCGGCGGAAAAAGGCTCTAGAAAACGGGCCATGATCATCCTTTCCCTGCATACCGGTTATCATGACGGGACGGCGTCGCTGTTCGACGGCTACGACCTTCTGGCCGCGGTCCAGTTGGAGCGTCTGACCCGCAAGAAAGGCGACGGCGGCGGCATCCCGGAAGCCGCCCTGGACGAGGTGTTGGCCATCGCCGGGCTAAGTCGCGATCAGGTCGATGTGGTGGTTCTGTCGCGGGCCTCGTTCCCGGCCCGATACTTCAAGGGCAGTGCCGTGAAGCGGGCGGAATACGCCCTGCACAAACTGGTCGGCCACGAAAAGCTGCGCGACATGTGTTCGCAGATGCAGAAAACCGGCGAAGGCGATCCCGGCCGGATCTTCCGCGAAGACCTGTTCAGGCGGGAATACGGGTTCCGGCCCGACACGGTCGTCGCCTATTCCAACCATCACCTGGCCCATGCGCTGTCGGCCCTATTCTATACGGATTGGGACGACGCGCTGCTCTATACCGCCGACGGCTGCGGCGACAACGTGCATTATTCGCATCGTATCTTGAAGAACGGCACGTTGACCTGCCTGTTCGGTGGCGAGGATCAGACCCTGAAACCCCGCCGGGTCGACAGCTTGGGCCTTGCCTACGGTTTCGCGACCCAGGCGCTGGGCTATCGCATGAACCGGCACGAAGGCAAGCTGACCGGCCTGGCAGCCTTCGGCGAGCCGGTTCGCGCGGCCGAGCTGGTCCGCCGTTTCACCGTCGACGACACGGGCGTGATCTCGTCCGACTTCGCTTCCGACGGGGCCATGCGCGACGAAATTTTTCGCCTGGCCCGGGGGGTCGAGCCGGCGGACATGGCGGCTTCGGTCCAAAAGGTCTTGGAAGATACGGTGTTGGCCTCGGTCCGGGCGATTTTGAAGACCCATCCGGTGCGCCACATCGGCCTGGCCGGCGGGGTGTTCGCCAACGTCCGTCTCAACCGCCTGCTCTGCGAGGCAACCGGAACCGATGAAACCTTTGTCTTTCCCGGCATGGGGGACGAGGGCATCACCGTCGGCGGCGCCCTGCAATACCTGATGGAGCGGGACGGCATGGCGGCCTGGCTGGGCCGGCGCCGGCGCCTGGAAACGGTCTATCTGGGGCGCGACCATGGCCCTGACATCGATGCCGTCATGGCGGCGACCGGCGGCGTCAGCAAGCTTCCCGGCGAACCGGTGGAAACCGCCGTCGGCCTGATCGCGGAAGGCAAGGCCGGCGCGATTTATCAGGGCCGCATGGAATTCGGCCCGCGCGCCCTGGGCGCCCGCTCGATCCTGGCAAGCCCGGCGGACGCCGGAATCAACGCGTCGCTGAACGACCGCCTGCAACGCACGGAATTCATGCCCTTCGCACCCTATGTCCTGGAAGAGGACGCGGCCGATATCTTCGAGATCTCATCGGCCAACCGCTATACGGCGGGTTTCATGACCATCACCACGGCGGTCAAGCCGGAATGGCGGGACCGCATCCCCGCCGTCGTCCATGTCGACGGCACGGCCCGCCCGCAGATCGTCCGGCGCGATGAGAACCCGCTTTACGCCGATATCCTGACGGCCTTCAAACGGCGGACAGGCCTGCCGGTGCTGGTCAACACCAGTTTCAACGCCCATGAGGAACCGATCATCAACACGCCCGCGGAATGCCGCCGGGCGCTGATCGACGACCGGGTCGATTTCGTCGTCACCCAAGGCGGCGTTTATGTGGCGTCACCGGATTGATTTTCAAAAAAAGAATTTTCCGATATATAAAATTCTTCAAAAACAATTTATTAGATTTTTTCTTGCCATGAAATTGTATACAATTTACAAATATTTCTAAGGGGCAAGTGGATCGATGCGCTATCCTTTCGGCATCGCCTTTGCATCGTTGCGGGCGATCGCCAGGTTCGGGCAGCGGGCCGAGGAACGGGACGGCGGGACAGGTATATAGGGCGGGCATGACGGCAATCCCCGAAAATACCGATGTCTTGGTCGTCGGCGGCGGCAATGCCGCCATGGCCGCCGCGGTCACCGCGCGGCAGTCCGGGGCCCGGGTGTTGGTCCTGGAAGCGGCGCCCAAGGACTTTCGCGGCGGCAACACGCGCCATGTTCGGAACATCCGCTACGCCCATGGGGCGGCCAATGATTACGTCACCGGCGCCTATCCCGTGGACGAATATTTCGACGACCTGATGCGCGTCACCGAGG
>JANQIJ010000286.1 GCA_028282185.1 Rhodospirillales bacterium | reverse complement strand
CGCAGGGCTTTAAAATCAAACCGAAAGTGCTGAACTACCCGGACGGCTTTATCGGCGAGGTGGGGATATTCCTGCGCTGGTGACGGCGACGGCTCGTGCGCCGGGGCGTTGGCGCCCGCAAGCGGGGCTTCGTCTGCGCCCCGCCTGTCACCCCGCCTGTCACCCCGCCTGTCAAACGACGCGGCGCCACTGCGGCCATTGACCCCCGACCGGATTGGTCTAGGCTTGCCACAGTTCTACCGAAGGGATGACCACGCCATGCGGCACGCACATCTCGACTTGGCCATGCGCGGCATCCGGTTCGGCATCCTGACCTTCGCCGTCTCTTTGCAAATGCTGCCGTTCTTCTTCCTGCTGCTGGTCTTCGCCTACTACATGGGCGCCACCGGCGCCGGCATGCTGGTCACCGTACCGTTGTTCTTGATGTCGAGCTTCGTCGCCGCCTGCTGGTTGACTGCCCGGCAAATGCGCCGCCGCACCCCCGCCGCCCCTGCCGATCAGCCGATCGATCGCCACGCCACGCCCGCGCCGAAACCCCGGCGGCCGGTTGACGAAGGCGCGATGCTGCTGAAGACCCGGGAAGAGCGCTACCGGGACATGTTGCGAATTTTCACCAACAGCCGGCGTTAGAGCGTGTCACGGTGCGGTGTTCATCGCGGCGCGGAGCCTCCGCCCTTGGCCGTTTGCGGACGACTCGCCTGGCCAAAGCGGGTTATCATGGCGCGGGAGGAGATGGGGGAGGAACGCCGGAATGATCCGGAAAAACGTCGAACAACTCTTGGCCGGAAAAAACCGAGCGTCGTCCATCCGAACGACGCGGCCATCATGACCGTCGATCCGGTGACCATCGACGCCGACGACTCCATCGCCCATGCGATCGAGAAGATGCTCAAGGCGAATTTTCACCATCTGCCCGCCGTTAAGGGCGGCGCGGTCATCGGCACGATCGACAACGACGATATCCCCGAGGAATATCGCCTGCTACTGGAACACTACAAGGAACTGCGAAGCTGATCCGCGGGGAACCTCATCGCCAAAACGGAACGGGCGGCCACTCTACGGCCGAAGGCCGACAAGATAGCGATTGAGGCCCGCCATGGCGTCATGGAACGGGGTCATCGATTGTGCCGATTTGGCCTGGGCGAAGGCGCCCTGAATGGCGGCGACGATCAGGGTCGCGGCCTCGTCCGTGCTGGCGACGGGCGCCACCATGTCGCGATGTTGTCCGCGGGTCAGCGCCCGCGACAAACTGCGCCGCCACGTCCGGTACAATTCCTCGATCCGCTGACGGAATCCCTGATCGATGGGCGACATTTCCTGCGCCAGGTTGTTCAGCGGACAACCCAGCAAATGGAATTCCGGCACCCGCTCGGTCATATTGTCCTGGATCGTTCGGGCGATGGCATCCAGCGGATCGCCGGCCGCGCCGCCCGCCGCGCCTCCATCCAGCGGCGCCAGCCACCAATCCTCCACATAGGCCTTCACCGGGCCGTCGACGACGGCATAGCCCAAGGCCAACTTACCGGAAAAATGGTGATACATGGCCCCCTTGGTCACACCGGTCAGCGCCAGGATATCGTTCAGGCCAGCGGCCTGAAATCCTTGGCGGTGGATGACCCCGAAGGCGGCTTCGAGAATTCGCTGCCGCGTTTGATCCGGTTGATAGGCCCGTGACATACCGGTCAGTATGAATTGACCCCTGGACTTCCGCAACCGCCTGTTTGCCGCTAGGTTGGTGCAATCACCGGAATTGCTGGCCCAGGCCGTGAAACTTCCATGACCGCGACGTGACATGCCCACCGACGCCCAGAAGATCGCCTTTGTCGCCGCCCGTCAGGCCGAGGCCCAGGACGCACTGAGCCGGTTGACCAAGCGCTATGGCGCCATCGACCCCGCCGACGCCGACGTCGTCGTCGCCTTGGGCGGCGACGGCTTCATGCTGGAAAGCCTGCACGGCGCGCTCGGCAATGGCACGCCGATCTATGGCATGAACCGGGGCACGGTCGGCTTCTTGATGAACACCTATGACGAGGACGCCCTCCCAGACAGGATCGCCCGGGCCCAGACCGTGGGACTTAACCCGCTGCGCATGACGGCGACGGACATTCACGGCGAACGCACCTCGGCACTGGCGATCAATGAGGTTTCGCTGCTCCGCGAATCGCGCATGGCGGCGAAAATTTCCATTTCGGTGGATGGCGTCGAGCGCTTGAACGAAATGATCTGCGACGGCGTCCTGGTCGCGACGCCGGCGGGATCGACGGCCTATAACCTGTCGGCGCACGGCCCGATCATTCCCATCGGTGCCGGCGTTCTGGCCCTGACCCCGATCAGCGTGTTCCGCCCGCGCCGCTGGCGCGGCGCCCTGCTACCGCGCAAGGCCGCCATCGCCTTCACGGTCCGCCAGGCGGACCTGCGACCGGTCAGCGCCACCGCCGACTTTACCGAAGTCCGCGATGTCAAGCGGGTCGAAGTCAGTCAGGACCCCAACCACCGCCTGGAACTGCTGTTCGATCCCGAACACAATCTTGAGGAACGCATCCTGAAGGAGCAGTTCCAGCCGTGAGTGGCGGGGCCGCGCAATCGGGGGAATCGCCCGACACGGCGGGCAACCCGGACCAACCACCAAACGGGCGGAACCTGGGCGAACCGCCAAAGGATCAAGAAGCCGGCGAACCGCCGGCGGGCAATCCCAAGACCCGACCGTTTCGCATGGCCATGACGCTGGCGCTGGGCGCCGGCGGCGGCTGGCTGTTCTACCAGTTGGCCATGCCGCTGCCGTGGATGATCGGCGCCCTGGTGGTGACCACGGCGCTGTCCCTGGCGGGGGCACCGCTTGTTCGGCCGAAACGCCTGCGCTTGTTCATGGTGCCGGTGCTGGGCGTTCTGCTGGGCGCCTCGTTCACGCCAGACGTCGTCGATCAGACCGCGAAATGGCTGGTCTCGCTGACCGCGCTGATCGTCTATGTGCTGCTGGTGACCGCCTGCGTCGCCTACTACCTGGCGCGGGTCGCCGGCTGGGACCCGCCGACGGCGTATTTCTCGGCCTCGCCGGGCGGCTTCGGCGAAATGGCCCTGTTGGGCGAAGCCATGGGCGCCGACGACCGGAAGATATCCCTGAACCATTCGGTGCGCATTCTGATCACCGTCATGGTGATCCCGTTCTGGTTCAAGTTATTCGAAGGCTACGAGCCCGGCAATATGGCGGCTTTAGGCGATGTCGCGCATATATCGATCAAGGACGCGGCGATCCTGGTCGGCTGCGCCGTGGTCGGGTTCTGGCTCGGCCGGCGGCTGAACTTCCCCGCGGCGCAGCTCCTGGGCCCGACCCTGGTTTCCGCCATCGTCCATATGGCGGACCTGACCAAGGCCCATCCGCCGCAGGAAATCGTCGCCATCGCCCAGGTCGTGATCGGCGCCGCCATCGGCTGCCGCTTCATCGGCATTTCCCTGACCCAGGTCTTCGGCGTGATGCTGCGGGCATCGGGGATCACCGTCTTCATGCTGTCGACGGCGCTGGCCTTCGCTTGGGTCCTGGCCCCGATCACCGGCCTGCCGGTGACGACCCTGTGGCTGACCTTCGCCCCCGGTGGGTTGGCCGAAATGACCCTGATCAGCCTGTCGCTGGGCATCGACGTGGCCTTCGTCTCGGTCCACCACATGGTCCGGGTCATCTTTCTGGTGTCGATCGCGGCGATCGCCTTCAAGCTGTTGAACCGGGTTCTGGAGAAGCGGGCGAAGGGGGGCTAGCCAGGTTCGGTCCGGCGCCAGCGGGCTCAGCGATGATCGGCGCCGACGGCTTCGGCGACCGAGGAAAATCCGTCGCGGCGGATCAACTCGGCCAGGCGCGGCGCCATGCGGGACGCCAGATAGGGACCTTCGTAAACCAGCGCCGAATAGAACTGGACCAGCGCCGCGCCGGCGCGGATCCGGGCATAGGCGTCTTCCGCCGTGGCGATCCCACCGACCCCGATCAACGGCACCCGGCCCTCGGTCAGGCGGTAGAGACCGGCCAGCGTCCGGCGGGCCATGCCGCTCAGGGGCGCGCCGGACAGGCCGCCGCCTTGGCCGCGCTGGGCATCGCGCAAATCATCCGGGCGGGCGATGGTGGTGTTGGTGGCGATGATCCCGTCGAGACCCAGTTCTCGGACCACCTGGGCCACGTCGGCCAGATCTTCCGCACCCAGGTCCGGCGCGATCTTGACCAGCAACGGCGGCCGGCGGCCGGCATGGTTGCTTTCGGCCAGCCCGTCCCGCGCCGTCCTGACGGCGGCAAGCAGCCGGGTCAGCGGCGCCCGGTTCTGCAGGGTCCGCAGGCCCGGCGTATTGGGCGAGGACACATTGACCACCAAATAGCTGGCCAGGGCGCCCAAGCGTTCGACGCCGGTGACGTAATCCACGACCTCGTCCGCGCTGTCCTTGTTCTTGCCCAGATTGACACCGACCACAGCGGCGCCGTCGGGACCGGCCCGGAAGGCCGCCAAGCGTTCCGCCATGGCGTCGATACCATGGTTGTTGAACCCCATGCGATTGATCACCGCCCGGTCGGCCGTCAGGCGAAACAGCCGTGGGCGCGGGTTCCCCGGCTGCGGCCTTGGCGTGACGCTGCCGACCTCGACGAAACCGAAGCCCAGTCCCAGCAGCGCCGCCGGTGCCCGGGCGTCCTTGTCGAACCCGGCGGCCAGGCCCAGGGGATTGGCGAAGTCCAAGTCCCAAACGCGGCAGGCCAGTTCCGCCGGGCATGGCCCGCCAACCGGCGCCAACAGGCCCCGTTCCAAGGCTGATATGGCCAGGTCATGGGCGGTTTCCGGATCGATCCGGCGCAAAACGGGCATCAGGCCCTGGACCAAACAGCCGGCCAGATATCCGGGGCCGGAAGAACCGGAACCGGGCACTAATCGCCCTCCACCAGATTCAATTCCGGGGGAAAACGGTGGCGGCCGCCGGCACCGAGCGACAGGTCATAGGCGGCGATCACCGCCGTCAAGGGCAGGTCGCCGTAGAGGTGCGGAAACAGCTTTCCACCCCTGGAAGCCTCCCATTTGAGGGCCGGGCCGAGGCGGTCCGGGTCGACGCGCAGCAGCACCAGATCGTCCTGCCCGGCGCGATGCTTGGCGGCGCTTTTGACAACCTGGCCAGCACCCGAGAAATGAATGAAGCCGTCGGCGGCATCCTGGGACGAGCCGCCATAGCGGCCTTCCGACTGGGCGGCCCGCCATTCGTCGGCGCGACAGATGTGATAGATGGCGGCGTCTTCGGGGATGGCGGTGGGCATGGCCGGACCATAACAGCCATGAGCGCCGAACCCCAAAACCTTTCCGGGGCAGCGGGCGATTTACCAGACGATCGGTTCCGGACCCTCAATGACCGGTCCCGAGGCAAGGACGCGAAGCCGGACCGGTTCTTCCCCATCGGCCGTTGCCGGCGGCGCGGTCGGCCGGTCGAACCAACCATATCCACCTTCGAACAGATCGCCGCCATGGCCCGAGGCAAAGGTGAACACCCCCGTGCCGGTCAGCCAGTCGG
>JANQIJ010000201.1 GCA_028282185.1 Rhodospirillales bacterium | reverse complement strand
TGGTGCCCAACGACAGCGAAGCCAACCGGGCGCGCAACCGGCGCGTCGCCATCAGCATCACCATGCGCCGACGCCCGTCGGCGGACGCCGCGTTGGAGGCGGACGATTTGACCGATCAACGACCAAGACCAACCGAGAACGAATGAGAAAGAACGAGACCATGGCACATTTCCCGAAAACCGCGCTTGTCCTGGTGGCGGTCTTGGCCGCGTTTCCCTTGGTCCGGGTCCCCGCCGTCGCCAAACCGCCGGCCGCGGCCGCGGGCGAGGCCCGATATTCGTTGCCCAAGGGTCTGTCCTACCTGGAACAGGGTCTGTTCGCCGAAGCCCGCGTGGTGTTTTCGCATCTCGCGGCCGAGGGCGATGCCAAGGCCATGTACCACCTGGGCGCCATGTCGCACAGCGGCCTGGGCGGCGAGGAGAACCTGGAACACGCCATCGCCTGGTACCGCGAGGCGGCCCAGCGCAAGGTCCCGGAAGCGCAGCTCGCCCTGGGCTCGTTGCTGTACAAGGGCAAGGGTACGGCCAAGGATTTGAACCAGGCGCTGAAGCTGTTCAAGGCGGCGGCGGAAGCCGGCCTTTTGGCGGCGCAGTACAACCTCGCCATGATGCATACGGCGGGCCTTGCCCATAGCAAGGAATACGGCGCCCAGGAAGATAAGCCCCGGGCCTACAAATGGTTCGCCATCGTCCTGGCCCAGCTGGCCGACGACGCGGAAGCGACCGCCAACGTGAAAGAGGGCCTCACGTTTCTCAAGAAGGACATGAATGCGTCGGAAATCGAACTGGGCCGGGCCATGGCCGAAAACTGGATGAAAGCCAACGCCCATGTGATGAAGACGCCCGCGAAAGGAGACGGCAAATGATCCGCACCCTGCCGGCGGCCCTGGCCGCCGTTCTGTTGCTTGTTGAAACCACCGGCGCGGCGGAGCCGGCCGCGCCGGCCGCCAACCCGGCGGCGGAGACCGCCAATGCCGACGCGGCGTTCAAGGCCGTGGCCCGCAAGTTCCGGGGCTTCCGCATGATCTCCAACAGACCGCCGTTGCCGGAAACCGTGTTCTTCACCCAGGACAAACAGCAGGTCACCTTGAAGGCGTTTCAAGGCAAGGCGCTGCTGATCAATTTCTGGGCCACCTGGTGCACACCCTGCGTCCGCGAGATGCCGGATCTCAACGCCCTGCAGGAAGAGTTGGGCGGCGACGCCTTCGAGGTCGTCGCCATCGCGTCGGGCGCGCAGATGGGCAAGACGCCCGAGGTGTTCTTGAAGGAGCATGATCTGTCGGCTTTGAAACTCTACCTCGACCCCCATGCCAGCCTGATGGACCTGTTCGGCACCAGGACCCTGCCGACCACCCTGGTCGCTGACCGCCAGGGGCGGATCCTGGGCGGTGTCATGGGTGAGGCGAAATGGACGACGCCGGCGGCGCGGGCGGTGCTGCGGCATCTGATCGAGAACTAGGTCGTGGAGGCTAGCGTGTCTTGAATTGTGCTCTGGCGCGCCATCCACGGGCCAGATAGACGTGTTAGAACCGCGCATTCACGCGATTGCACCGAAGGAATACCTGGTCCCAGACTTCTGCATGGTTGTTGATCTGGTCTTCGCTGCGGTTCTCGTGTACCGGGAGTCCTCTGCACAAGAGTCTAGCGTTCACCAAAAGAAGCATGTACAAATAGTGAACAAAATTTAATGCAATGATCTCTGATCGATGGCGGGAGAATGGACATGGCGGAACGAAAAGCGGCTTTGAAGCGGGCCCCCAAGCGCCCCGAGTTGCAAGCCCTTTTGGAACAGGCAAAAACCACCGTCGTTTCTGACGAGGAATTGTTGGAGCAGCGGGCCAGCTTTGTCTATGGCAACGCGCCAAAGGGCTCGCGGATCACGAAGGAATCGGCTGTGAATTCGGTCAAACGGATTCGGGTTACATAGCTGCTGTGCGTTAAGTATCTTCTTTGGGCCCTCAACCATGTTGCCGTGGCAAACATTTCGCAGTTCGGCGGCAGGTTCCGAAAAGAACCGATCTACGTTGCTCCAGGCGCAACTGGAGAACGATGGTTTGCCTTTCGAGGGCGCGTCATCGATTTGAGTAGGCCTGGCTCAATGCCCGTCAATCGCCTGTATATCTCATTAATTCCCGCTCTCAGTAGTTCTTCCCCGGCCGAGGTTTATAGATCGGCAGGGACAGACCCTTGGCGATGCCCAGCGCGCGCAGGCCGAAGCCGGCGGCGAAGCCACAGCCGGCGGCGAGCGTCAGGTCTGCGCCCATCTCGCTTAAACCGACGTGCACCGCCGCCGCCGCTACGGCGCAGGTGGCGTAGACCTCGCGGCGCAGGATCAGCGGCTGTTCGCCGCAGATCACGTCGCGCAGCAGGCCGCCGAATGTCGCGGTCATCATCCCCATGACGATGGCGATCAACGGACCGGCGCCGCTTTGCCGGGCCAGTTCCGCGCCCATCACGCCATAGAGCGCGATGCCCAACCCGTCCGCCCAGAGCAGGACGGTGAACCGCCGTTGGAAGGCATGGGCGGCGAAGAACAGCGCCACGGCGAGCGTCAGGCAGACCATCAACGGCGCCGGGTCATGGACCCAGAACACCGGCCGATCGAGCAAAAGATCGCGCAGGGTGCCGCCGCCGACGCCGGTCAGGCTGGCCATCAGGCCGAAACCGATCAGGTCCATCTGCCGGCGGCTGGCGACCAGGGCGCCGGAGGCGGCGAACACGGCGACGGCCAGCAGATCGACGGTATAGAGCAGCGAGAGCATGGCGCGAGTATAGCCGAAAGGCTGGCCTGTCAGGCCCGGTTCCGTTTGCGGGGTTGAAACCGCGCCCGCCGGGCGCCGTGACTACTCCGCGAAGTCCAAACGTTCGGATACGGCCTCGATCCCCGCTTCGGCGCAGTCGGCGTCGATGTCGCCGCCCGGCGCGCCGGACACCCCGACGGCGCCGATCAGCGAGCCGGCGGCGCGGATCTGGACCCCGCCGGTCATGATGATCAGGCCCTGCATGTGGTTCAGTTCCGGGCGGATGTCGCCCCGGTTGTCGCGCATCTGCCCGGAATCGACGCCGGCCAGAACCACCACGCCGGCCTTGCGCTCGGCGATTTCGAGCGTATGGCGGCGGGCCAGGGTGTCGCGTTGCAGGGCGATGATGTCGCCGGCCCGATCCAGGACCACGGCCGAGACCTGATAACCCCTTTCACGGCAGGCATGGACCGAGGCCCGGGCGATATCGGCGGCCAGGTCCGAGCCCATGAGCCGGACCTTGATCACGTCGTCTTCCGCCTGCGCCGGCATGCCGGTCAGGCCCAGGGTCAAAGCCAGCGCCAAGCCGGCGGCGGTCCGTCGTTTCGTCGATGTCATTGGTTCCTCCCCTCTGCGTCGGTCGATGGCGCTCAGCCCTCCGGCGGCAGGCAGCAGACCTGGTCGTAGGCGTAGCGTTCCTTCAGCGTGCCGAAATGTTCGAACACATCCAATGTTACGTCGTAAGCGGCTTCGGTGATTTCAACATGCGGCGTCCAGCAGCCGAGTTTCTGATAGGTGCCGATGCAGTCGGCCAGCACGTCCTCGTCGATGTCGGGGAAATAGGGTTTTTCCGCCGCCGCGATCTCCGCCGCAGGCGTTTCGTTCATATAAATCCTGGTTTTCTTGTAGGCCCGCATGAAGGCCCTGGCCATGTCCGTTTCCAGCCATGCCGGCATCGCGCAGAGGGACGAAAACCCGTTCGGCCCGATCATCGGCCCGACCTGGGCGACGACATGGCCGACGCCGTCCTTCTGCAATTGTTGGGGGAACGGTCCCTGCTGCTGGACGTATCGGCCCTGGCCGTCGCGGAAGGCGGCGTCGATATCGGCGGCGCCGCCCGGCGTGAGGGCGTTGATCCTGTCGAAATCGATGCCCGCCCTGTGACAGGCATAAACGAACATGGCGCGCGGCTGACCGCCCTTGAAACAGACCAGGTCGGCGCCTTCCATCTTGTCCCAGGTGAAGTCAGGGTCGGGCTCGCGCGCCGTGATGAAAAACCCGTCCATCTCGTTGATCTGGGCGAAGTGCTTGACCTTGGGCGTCTCACCTTTCCCCAGGGTGGTGAACCCCTGGCTCAAGGCCGACTGCACGACATGGGCCGAGCCGTCCAGCAGGGCGTCGATCGCCGAGCGTCCCGGCGGCGAGACGGACCAATTGGGCTCCAGCCCCTCTTCTTTCAGGAACCCCCCCGACATCATCGAGATCAGCGGCGAATAAAAGGCGGAGAACAGGGTGAACTGGATGTTGATTTGGGTCATCGGCGGCCTCCCGGGAATGGCGATGGCGTTGCTATCCCGAACAGTAGCGGCCTTCCGGCCGGGGTCAAGGCGACCCGGAACCAGGCGGGTTCAGGACGGCGGGGCGGGCTGCGCCTTGAGGTCCGTGACCAGGGCCTCGGCCCCGGCCAGCAGATCGCGGTCGACACCGGTATCAAAGCCACGGCCGGTCAGCGCGTCGACAACCGCCCCGGTCGCCACGTTTCCCTTGGCCCCGGGGGCGTAGGGACAGCCGCCAAGCCCGCCGACGGCGGCATCGAAGGTGCGCAGGCCGCGTTCCAGGCTGACGCCGATGTTGGCCAGCGCATGGCCGTCCGTGTCGTGGTAATGGCCGGCCAGCCGATCCGCCGGAGCTTCGTTCAAGACGGCGTCGAGCATGGCGTCGATGCTATGCGGTCGGCCGGCGCCCGTGGTGTCGCCCAAGGACACCTCGTAACAGCCGAGCTGGAACAATTGGGCCGTCACCCGGGCCACTGCCGCCGGTGCGACGGCGCCGGCATAGGGGCAATGCACCACGCAGGAGACATAGCCCCGCACCCGCAGGCCGTCGGCCCGGGCGGCCCGGGCCACGGGGCGGAAGCGGTCCAGGCTTTCGGCGATCGAACAGTTGATGTTCTTCCGGCTGAACGTTTCCGAGGCGGCGGCGAAGATCGCGACCTCGTCGGCCCCGGCCTCGCGGGCCCGTTCATAGCCTTTCATATTGGGGGTGAGAACGGCATAGACGACGCCCGGCCGGCGGTCGATCCCGGCCATTACCTCGGCCGCGTCTGCCATCTGCGGCACCCATTTCGGTGACACGAAACTGGTCGCCTCGATCTTCTTGAGGCCGCTTGCGGCCAGCTGGTCGATCAGCGCGATCTTGTCCGCCGCCGGGATCGTCCGCTGCTCGTTCTGCAGCCCGTCCCGGGGGCCGACCTCGTAGACGGTGACGTGGTGCTTGGCATCGGTCATGGGCGACATCCTATCCCATCACCCGGCACCATATCGACACCTTGGACCGGGTCTCCGCATCGGCGGACCCGGCATGGTGTCGGCCGTGTCCGAAAGGCTTCCGTGAGCGGTCATTTGGCCATGGGGTCAAGGTTCTCCGAGGCGGACCCCTTGGCCGATCTTGCGAACCGGAGTATGAGGTACCCACGGGGCGGGCCCGTTCCGTGCCGACCGGCAACAATAAAGACCGCGCGAGTGATCCCAAATGCCACGATACCGTTTTGTCCCGTTCATTGCGATCCTGTTCCTGGCCGGTTGTGTCACGACCCCGCCGCCCAAGCCTCCCATGGTTCAGCCGAAGCACATTTCATACGGGCCTTTCGAGGGTGACGAGATCAGCTTCTTCCAGCCCCACATCCGGCACGAGTTCTCTCGGGAATCTCCGCTCGGAAAGGCGACAAAGGGTCTGGAAAGCCGCTTCGTCGAAGAAGACAACAAGAACGCCGGCATGCAGGTCCGGGTCCGGCGGTCCGGAGACATCTTCGTCTATCGGGTGATGATGCGCCTCCCGGAACGGCGGATGCGGCGCCTGGGCACGGACGACGACATCTACGGCGTGCGGCTGCATCTCGAGCGGAAGAACCAACCAGTCTCCACCCTGCGCCTGGGCTTCGTCAACATGGCCGAATTGAACAGGACCCGGACGCCGGAAGGCTGGGTGCTGGACAGCGGCTGGATCTGGTCGCCCGGAGACAGGGATCACATGGTCGATGAACTGGACAAGGACGAGGGAAAGCTGCGCCGGCGGCTGGACGGCGACTGGCGGTACTTCGAGGGGCGCATGGCCAAGAACAAAGGCCGCTGGATCCGCCTTGCCCGCAAGGGCGCCCGCTGTACCTGGGGCTGCAAGAACGGTGTTTCCCTTCATTGGGTCAAACCGGAAGAGATGGACAAGCGTGCGTGGAGCGCGCCGAAGGGCTACGGCCCCAGCGTCAGGGACAGGCTGGCGGCGCGAACGTTCGGCCGGGACGCCCTGGCCGCCCTGGTCGACGGGGAGGCCACCTACGGGCGCGCGTTCGCTGGCCTGATCGCGAAGAAGAAAGCCCGGGCCGAGGTGCTGAAATGGCTGGATGAAAACCTCGTGCCGGTGTCCCCCCACGGCCTTTTGAAACGGCGCTGCAAGGGGCCTGTCAATATTTCTCGCGACAGTGTGAAAAAACTGAACAGGTACGCGGCCTGCCTGAAGCGGTTTCGAAAAGAGTTCGATGTCGCGCCTTTCGAGGCGGTCTACCAACAGGCCCGCGACATCATGGACGCCTGGGCGGATCTGGACGGACGGTATTATTCTTCATCGTTGTTTCCGGGGGACCGTTTCGTGGACGGCTATCCGCTCGTCCATCCGGAAGACGTGGAGACCGCCTTCGACCTGATCCATGCCTTCGTGACCAATCCCAAGGGGGGATCACGGGCGCGCGCCGCGAAAGCGCGCGCCGAGCGGGTTCGCCTGCGGCGGGAACGGCAACGCCGCGCGCGCGAGGTGGCCCGGTCCGGCGGGTCCGGCGACACCACGGCGTGGAACTTCATCGCCGGCCAGATGCGACAGAACCGGCAAATCCTGAACGCCCTGCAGCCGCCCGCCGTCACCCCCCGGACCCGGACGACGACCACGACCACCACGACCAGGACCAAGACCGTGACGCGAACGACCACACGGCGGTCCGTCACGTCGCGCGCCAGCCGACGACAGGAAGCCGCCCTGCCGCCGCTCATGAACGAGACCTACTGGGTGGTTCTGGCGGGAGGCGGCGGCGATCCCACCGGCGCCTGTGAGAACTTCCTAACCGGAACCCTCAAGCCCGGCGATACCTCGCGCGTGGTTTGCGAATACGCCGGGAAGGGCGGGCTTGCCTGGATCCACAAATATTACTGCGACGCCCCGGAAGGCGAGCCCAAGGTCGAGGCCTACAGCGCCGATGGCCCCAACGCCAAGCCGATCCTGACCTTCTACCTGCGCGGGCTGACCCGGGCGCAAAGGGACCGGCTCTATCGAATGCATCGCGACGACAAACGGCTGCGCTCCAGCCGGCATGTGGACACGACGGAAATCATGGCCTACCGCCATATCGAGGACACCTGGCTCAAGGCCAGGGACAGCCAGGGCCGCCAACTCGTTTTCCGGAGCGATGCGGAGCTGCGGGGCAGCGTGGTCAAGCACTGCGGCGGCGGCGGAACGGCCGCCTGGGAAACCGGGGCGGACCGGCGGGTGGATCCGCTTTAGGGTCCGGATTCAATTGCGTCATCCATTGCCCGATCGCTGCTCAGATCGCATGGCTCTAACGAGCCGTTTTCTCCCCAGCGTAAGTTTCTCGTAACGATCTGCGATTTGGCGCGAAGGGATTTAGTAAGGTTTTTTGCCTTAATCTTTTCTTCTTTCCTTTTCGGAGAAGAAAATGGCAAAGGATGAAGACGGTTCCGACGATGCGGTTAGCGCCCTTGAGGCGCTAGGGGATAAAGAACACCAAGAGGCGCTCGTTCTATACCGCGAGTCGACGGATACGCTGCGGTTCGTAAAGAATCACCAGTGGAATACCGTCGGCGCGACGCTTCTTTGTTTTCTTGGCATTTGCGTTATCGCCTGGATGGCAAAGGCCAACGACGCCCTGGTCGCCAAATTGATGGGCATCACGATCATCTTGTCATGCTCGGTCATTTTTACGCTCCTCTTGTACCAGTTCTGGACCCATAACGAGATGAGCAAGATCGACGCCATTGACGCCCGGTTATCTCCATTCTTCAACCGGATCAGACGGAAGAAGTCTCGACGTGAAGGCGACATCCATCGCTACCTCATCCTCACCTTTATGGTCTTCACCGTTATTTTAGGCGCCGTTGTCGTGCACCTTGCGTTGGACCGGATCGCGTCGTTCTGACCCCTGTCCCCAAGCTTGTCGCAGGACCCGCTTCGGCTCAGAAAGCGATCGTCTTACGAAAGCCTTGGGATGCTCGCTTTAGACTTGGACTCAACCCATCGAAAGTGGGATTGAGCGCGACCGAAGGGGATGCGGCTGGTCAGCTGGTCGGGAAGACCCGATACCGTGCGAAGAGCTGCGCCAGTGCTGCCGAGGCAAGCGCGCAGAGGATATCATCGGTTTGGCTCGGTGCCATGATGGGCACGCGCGCGCCTAAGATAATGCCGGCCGCGTCCGCCCCGGCAAGATGCACCAATTGCTTGGCGATGATGTTGCCGGCTTCCAAGTCAGGCGCGACGAGGATGTCGGCGCTGCCGGCGACATCGGAAACGATTTCCTTCGTATCGGCGGCGCTTCTGGAAATCGCACTGTCAAAGGCAAAGGGTCCGTCGACAAGCCCGCCCGTGATCTGGCCGCGGTTGGCCATCTTGCAGAGCGCCGCGGCATCCACCGTGGAGGGGATCTTCGGCGTCACTGTTTCAAGGGCGGATAGCAGGGCGACCCTGGGCTCGGTAACGCCCAGCGACCGCACCAGATCGATCGCGTTCTGCACGATGTCGCGCTTGTCGTTCAGGTCGGGAAAGATGTTGATCGCGGCGTCCGTCACGAACAATGGCTTGGGATAATGGGGCACATCGAGGCCGTAGACATGGCTCATGCGGCGCTCGGTCTTGAGACCGGTCGCGGGATCCGTGACCGCGGCCATCAGTTCGTCCCGCTGCAGGCTGCCCTTCATCAGCGCCTCGACCCTGGCTTCGCGGGCAAGGGCGACCGCCGTTTCGGCGGCGGCATGGCTGTGGGGGACATCGACGATCTCGATATCGCCGAGGTCAATGGCCGCGTCCTCGGCCGTCGCCGCGACCCGGTGCCGCGGCCCGACCAGCACCGGCGTGAGGATGCCCCGCTTTGCGGCTTCAAGCGCGCCGGTGAGCGACAACGCATCGCAGGGATGGACGACCGCCGTGCGCAGCGGCGCATGATCCCGCGTCGATTCAAGTAACGTCCGGTAACGCGCACCACGCTCATGCAGGTGAACCTCTGGCAGGACGGCCCGGGGGCGGCGCACCTTATCGGTGGGCGCAAGCACTTCGGCCTCGCCCTTGATCACCGTTTCACCTGCCTGGTTGATGCATTCGCAATCGAGGACGAGGCGTTTTTTCTCGACTTTCTTCTCGCGCACCGTGACCCGCACCGTTACCGTGTCGCCCAGGCCCACGGGGCGTCGGAAATTAAGCGACTGGTTGAGATAAATCGCCCCAGGGCCCGGCAGTTCGGTGCCGAGGACAGCGGAGATCAACGCCCCGCCCCACATGCCATGAGCGATCACCTTATGGAACAGGTCGGACTGGGCGAACTCTTCATCAACATGGGCCGGGTTCACGTCCCCGGACATGACGGCGAACAGCTCAATGTCCTCGCGCTTGAGAGTGCGGGCCAGTTCGGCCGACTGGCCGATCTCGATCTCGTCGAAGGTCTTGTTCTCAATGAATCGAATGGCACTGTTCACGGCTTTGCCTCAAGCAACGACGGACAGGCGACGGCGGCTGATCGAACGATCGGCCGGGATGCGCGTCATCCTGCCCGCTGGAAAGGATGTTCCCTCAGCGGGCGACGCATCGAACAAACCGCGCTCGGGTGCGCTGGGTCAAGTTACAATTTTGCAATGCAGCATTGTTGAATCCCATAGACCCGGGCGCCCGGTGGGCGGCGAATGAAGTATTTGTGACGGTGAGATTGTGCACTTGCGAAGGCTGCGTTCTAGACCAAATGAATCCAAGACGCGTTGAAACTCGGTGACGGAGGTGAACGGACGATATGGGTGGAATATTGGAAGGCAAGCGCGGCCTCGTGGTTGGCATCGCCAACGACCAGTCCATCGCATTTGGGTGTGCCCGCGCCTTTCGCAACGCAGGCGCGGAGCTCGCCATCACCTATTTGAACGAAAAGGCCAAACGCCACGTCGAGCCATTGCATGCGGCTCTCTGCGGCGACTTGTTCCTGCCCTGTGACGTCCGCGAACCCGGACAGGTCGAAGCCTGCTTCCGGGCCATCGAGGATAGCTGGGGCCGGCTTGATTTCCTGCTGCATTCCATCGCCTTCGCGCCGCGTGAAGACCTCCATGGGCGGGTCGTCGAATGTTCGCGGGAGGGTTTCGACCTGGCCATGAACGTCTCGTGCCATTCCTTCATCCGCATGGCGCGATACGCCGAACCATTGATGACCAACGGCGGTGCCCTTATGACCATGAGTTACTATGGGGCCGAAAAAGCCGTCGAATCCTATAACCTAATGGGTCCGGTGAAAGCGGCTCTGGAGGCCAGCGTTCGCTATATGGCCATGGAATTGGGACCGAAAGGCATTCGTGTTTACGCCCTGTCCCCAGGTCCCATGCAGACACGTGCGGCGTCCGGGATCGATCGGTTCGACGAACTGATGGAAGCGGCGGCCGAACGCGCCCCGCGCCACGCCTTGGTGACCATTGAACAGGTCGGAAACCTGGCCGCTTTTCTGGCGTCGGACGGCGCCGACGGAATGACCGGCAATGTCGTACATGTGGACAACGGCTTTCACGCCGTCGCTTGAGGCAAGTCCCTGGAAAAAAAGAATTTATTCGGCACGAATAGGCGCCGACCCAGGGCAGGCGCATAAGCGACCGTTCCAGCACCGCGCATGGATGTTCGCTTTCTGACCGAAAGCGGTCAATCAAGAGCATTCCCGAAAACCTGCGCTTAACGAGAAGAGAATGTGAACTATGGTGGCAGGACATACAGCGGGCGTAAGAGAAGCTTGACGCGCGCAGCCGCGGTTTCGGTGTCTGCATAAGACCAGATCATCGATGCCGCTCTGGTTGCAGCACCATGGCCCGCCGCATCATGGCCTTGGGATCGGGAGAAAGTTCTCAAGCGCCTCAACCGAGGAAAGCCATTCCCTGATCGCCGGATACGGCGTCAAATCTAAATCACCTTCATCGGCGACCCGGACATAGGAATAGCAAGCAATATCCGCCAGGGTCGGCGTTTCACCGACCAGCCAGGTGCGATCTTGGAGATGGGCCTCCATGATCTCAAACAGCAGCGTGCTAATATCACGCGCTAGGTCAGGGTCGGCCGGAAAGCCAAAAACCTTGATCAGGCGGGCGGTGTTCGGTCCTCGGAATAAGGGGCCGGCTGCAACCGCCAGCCATTCGTCCATGCGTGTGCGTTCGTTCAGGTTTTTGGGGATCCAGGTCCCGTCAGGCGCATATTTTTCCGCAAGGTATCGAATGATCGCGTTCGAATCGCGAACCACCAGGTCTCCATCCCTGATCGCTGGAATTTGCCCGAACGGATTGATCGCAAGGTATTCAGGCCCTTTCCGTTCACCGTCAAGTTCCGCGACGGGCTTCGTCTCGAACGGAACCCCCATCAGACTTGCGGCCAAACGCACGCGGTGGCAGTGACCCGATCTGGGCGCATCATAAATCGTAATCATCTCGGTCTCGTCTTCTTGAAGTAATCAACCACCGGTTCCTTCCATTGCGTTCAGGCACGTATCGCGACGGCCGGCTCATCGTTCAGGCTTGCTTCCGGGTTTCCATCCGCTCTCTGTCGGGCGGCGAAGGGTTCGCCGCCGATATCGAACAATGGGCGCTGCCGGTTCCTGTCAACGGCGACGTGGAAGACGTCGTGGCGGTTATAGTAGCCGGCCATATCGTGGTGCTGCTTCAATTCGGTCAATGCCTCCACGTTGACATCGGCGATCACGAGGCCTTCCTCATCGCTCAGAACGCCGCCCGGTGTCGAGCCGTCCGGGGCAACGATCATGGAGGCGGATCTGGGCGATGCCGCTAGGATCTCGCGGGCGTCATCGCTGTCACCAACGGCCTGCAGGCCTGCTTCATCAAGGAAGCCCGCGGAGACGACGGTAAAGACTTTCGCTTCGAAACTATGAGCTGCCGACCGGACGCGGATGGCTTCTGCCAAGTCATAAGAGTTATCAGACCGCGGGTCCTTGAAGGGCCAGACGCTTGGGTAATTCGCGCAGTGAATCTGCTCACCCTGGGCCATCAGGGCATACCGGGCAAGCGGATTGCCGTTTTCGCCACAGATCAGGCCGCCGACGCGACCGAAGGGCATGTCCACGACCTGCAGGCCGGCGCCATCGCCCCGGTTCCATGAAAGCTTCTCATAGAAAGTCGGAACCAATTTTCGGTGGTGATTGACGATGTCGCCCTGCGGACTGATCAGGACAGAGGCATTCCACAGACACCCTTCGGAATAGACGGCACGTTCTGAGAAGCCAAGCGATACGGCGATCCCACAGTTGGCGGCCGTGCCTGCGATCGCGTTGATTTCGGGCCCGTCGATGCGGA
>JANQIJ010000143.1 GCA_028282185.1 Rhodospirillales bacterium | reverse complement strand
TCGGTCCCAGGGGCGCCATCGAGGTCTTCGTCAACCGGGCGGGCGAATTCACTGTCGTGTTTTCCGACATCCGGGGGCTGACCTGCATGATCGCCGCCGGCCAGGGGTGGCGGCGAACCCGGCCCCTGCCCGGCACGGCCGGCCACTGACGGGAACGGCCATGAGCGACCTAATCCCCGCCGTCCTTTCCGCCGGCGCCCTCCCCTGGCTTCTGCTTGTTCAGGCCGGCGGCCTGATCGTCCTTGCCTGGGCGATCCACCGACTTCGCCGGGACGCGGCCGACGCCCTTGCCGATGCGCGCCACGAGTTGGAGGCCGACCTGGCCTTCCTGGCCCGGCGCCTAGCACAAACATCCCCCAAACCTAGGAGACATCGATCATGACAAAACCGAGCAAACGCCGGTCCAAGCCGACCGCTCCGAGCGGGACGCCGACCGATGCTGGCATCGATCCGGCGACCGACAGTCTGGCCCGGACAATCTATGGCGAGGCCCGGGGCGAAACCACCCAGGGCAAGGAAGCGGTTGCCGCCGTGGTGATGAACCGTGTCCGCCGCGCCCAAGAGACCGGTGGACGCTATTGGTGGGGCGCGACGGTGGAAGAGGTCTGCCGCCGGCCCTGGCAGTTCTCCTGCTGGAACGCGGACGACCCCAATCGCAAGAAGCTGGAAGCCGTTACACCGGCGAACAAGGCGTTCCAGGCCTGCTTGCGTATCGCCGGCCAGGCGATCGCCGGTAAGCTCAAGGACCCGACCGGAGGCGCCACACATTATCACGCGTGGACGATCCGCCCGACCTGGGCCAAGGCGAAAACCCCCTCAGCGGAGATCGGCGGCCATCTGTTCTACAACGACGTGGAGTAAGGCATGTTCAGCGCGCTTATCGGCCCGGTGGTCAGCGGCCTGTTCGGCGTCATCGACAAAGCCGTCGAAGACAAGGACGCCGCCGCCAAGATCAAGGGACGGCTCCAGGAAATGGTTCTGGCCGGCCAGATGAAGGAGATCGAGGCCGCCGCCCAGGTGGTCGTCGCCGAAGCGCAGGGCGAAAGCTGGCTGCAGCGCAATTGGCGGCCGCTGTTGATGTGCCTGTTCGGCGTTATCGTCGCCAACAACTACATCATCGCGCCCTATGTCCTGCTGTTCCTGCGCATCGACGTGACGCTCGAGATCCCGCCGGACATGTGGGACCTATTGAAGATCGGCGTCGGCGGCTATGTCGTCGGCCGCTCGGTCGAGAAAGGCGTCCGCGTCTGGCGCGACGGCGCCTGACCGTTCGCCCTCAACGAGTCATCCAACAAACACCGTCAACATCGCGATCGCCCCTGTCTGCGGGACTAACGCCCGTTCCGACGAAATCCGGTCGCGCGCCAACCCGAAAGGACCCCCCATGGCAGACCACATTCAGATCAGTGACCTGACGCCCCGCAAGCAATACACGGCGGACGGCGTGCAAACCCAGTTCACTTATCCGTTCCCCATCTTCAAGAACACGGACCTGGACGTTTTCTTGGACGAAACGGCGCAAAGCGTCGGGTACAGTATCTCCGGCGCCGGTCAGGACCTGGGCGGCGAAGTAACCTTCGACACGGCGCCGTCCGCCGGCACCGCAGTCACCTTGCGCCGCCGCCTGACCATCGAGCGTACATCGGATTTTCAAGAGTCGGGGGCCTTCAGCGCGAAGGTCATTAACGATGAATTGGATATTCTGACCGCCGCCCTGCAACAAGTTGCCGACGACGATACGCGCACCGTCTCCCGACCGGCGACATCGACTGAGAGCTACGCGCTCCAATGGCCGGATGGCGCGACCACGGACCCCAGGGTCTTGACGGTGTCGTCGGATACCGGGCTTGAATTCGGCCCGGCCACGACCGAAATCGTTGCTGCTCAGGTCTATGCGGCTAACGCCCAAACTGCCCAGGCAGCGGCGGAATCGGCACGCACGGGCGCGGAGACAGCGGCAAGCAACGCCGGTATCCAGGCCTCCGCCGCGGCATCTTCGGCCACGGCGGCAGCGGCAGCGGCGGCCTCTAATCTGTTCTCCCGCGTGTCCGAGAAAGCGACGGGCGACAGCCCCTACGCCGTCGTCCCGGACACGGATGACGGAACGCTTTTCACGGTCGCGGACGACGGCAATGTCACCTTTGCCCTACCGGCCATCGCCACGGCCGGCGAAGGTGAGCGTTATGGGTTTCTCCGTGCCGGCGCGTCCCACATCGTCACACTGCAACGCAATGGCTCGGACACGATCAACGGCGTCGCCGCCGACTACACGATCAGCGCCGTCGCCGGAGAGATCATTCTTATCGTCGCCGACGACGCGACGCCCGACAACTGGGTCGTCATTCCCTGGACCCAGGCGGCGGCCGATGAAACCTCGACCACCAAGACCGGAACAACAATTTCGGTCAAGGACGCCGGCGTGACCACGGCCAAGCTCGCGGACGGAGCGGTCACAGCGGCCAAAGCCGCGATCGCCTCACAAGCGGAGGCCGAGGCCGGCACCGAAGCAACCAAGCTGATGACGCCCCAACGAGTCGCCCAAGCCGTGTCCGCCCTGTCAAACGGCAACCCATCCGGCGCCATTTCGATGTTTGGCGCGGCGACGGCACCGACGGGGTGGTTGGTCTGCGACGGGGCGGCGGTGAGCCGCACGACCTATGCGGATCTGTTCGCGGCCATCGGTACGACCTGGGGCGCCGGCGACGGATCGACCACCTTCAACCTGCCGGACCTGCGCGGCCGCGCACCCATTGGCTTGAACCATTCGAGCCTGCCGAACGGCACCAATGGCTCGCTGTCGACCCGCAACCTGACCGACGCGACGGGCGCCGAGACGCATACCCTGACAACGGCGGAGATGCCGGTGCATAGCCATACGTTCCCCGGCTGGCAGACCGGCAGCATCGGCAACGGCCAGACACAATTGTCGAACAATAGCGGCGGTCAGCACAACAACAATACGGCCGAGGCCGGCGGCGGCGCGGCCCACAACAACATGCAACCGTCAGTCGCCGTCAACTTCATCATCAAGACCTGAGCACCCGTTGCGCGGTCCTGCCCATACCCGCGCTCGCTGCAACCCCTACACCATTGGACATCATGCCCCCACCCGAAACACGTATCGATTTCGACGTCTTCGTCGCCCTTTGGAATAATGCCCAGAGGTTCGATACGCCGCAGCTCCACGTCGAGATCGCCCACTGGCTGCAAACCCAATGGCATGGCAACCGGCGGGAACTGCTGCTGATGGCGTTCCGCAACTCGGGCAAGTCGACCCTGGTCGGTCTGTTCAGCGCCTGGCTGCTCAAGAACGACCCGGACCTGCGGATCATGGTGCTGGCCGCCGACCTGGCGCTGGCCCGCAAGATGGTGCGCAACGTCAAGCGCATCATCGAACGCCACCCCCTGACCCGGGGCCTCCGTCCCCCCCGGGCGGACCAGTGGGCGTCGGATCAATTCACCGTCAACCGGGCGGCGGAATTGCGTGATCCGTCGATGCTGGCCCGCGGCATCGGCGCCAACGTGACGGGATCGCGGGCCGACGTCATCATCTGCGACGATGTCGAGGTGCCCAACACCTGCGACACGGCGGCCAAGCGGGCGGACCTGCGCGCGCGGCTGACGGAAATCGAATACGTCCTGGTGCCGGGGGGGCTGCAGCTCTATGTCGGCACGCCGCATACCCATGACACGATCTATGCGGCGACGCCTCTGGCGAACACCGGCCACGGCCGCCCGTTCCTGGCCGGGTTCGAACGCCTGGAACTGCCGTTGTTGTCGGACACCGGCGCCTCGCGCTGGCCGGAACGATTCCCGCAGGACCAGATCGACGCCCTCAAACAACGCAGCGGCCCCAATAAGTTCAAAAGCCAGATGCTCCTGCAACCCGTCAATATATTTGACAGCCGTCTGGACCCGGACCGCCTCATCCCCTACGACGGCGATCTGGTCTATGCGGAGCGCAACGGCCGGGCGGAGCTGAGCTTAAGTGGCAAGCGTCTGGTCTCCGCCAGCTGCTGGTGGGATCCGGCCTACGGCGCCCCGGGCAAGGGCGACGCCAGCGTCGTCGCCTGTGTCTTCACCGGTGCCGACGGCACTTATTTCCTACACGACATCGCCTATCTGGAACACGACCCCCATGCGGCCGCCCCCCCTGACGGCGCGGCCGGGGCAATGGCGCCGAGCGGACAGACCCCGGCGGCGGACGAGGCGACACAAATGTGCCGCCAGGTGGTGGATTTCCTCAAACGCAACCACCTGCCGTCGGTGACGCTGGAAACCAATGGTCTCGGGCGGTTTCTGCCGGGACTGCTGCGCCGCGAGGTCCGGGCCGCCGGCCTTGACGGCGCCGTGGTCGAAGTATCCAACCACCGGGCCAAGGATCTGCGCATCGTCGATGCCTTCGACGCGGTCCTGGCGGCGGATCGGCTCTGGGCCAACCGACGGATCTGGTCGACACCCTTCGTCCGGGAAATGCGCGAATGGCGGCCCGGCGGCAAGGGCGCCGACGACGGCTTGGATGCCGTCTCCGGTTGTCTGCTGGCCGAGCCCGTGCGCCTGGTCCACGCCCCCGCGCCTACGCGCCCCACCCTACCCTGGCGTGGCGGACCCGGGCCGTTCCGGGCCAAGACCGACTTCGCCGTCTGACAAGCGGCGCGGCCCTCTTCACCGAACACCTGCAATCCTTGAAAGGAGATTCCAATGGGCAGCCTTGAGCCCAGCCCGTTCCTGGCCCATGCGGCGACGGAACGCCGGGCGGCCGCCGGCGACGGCGAAGCCCGCAAGTTCCGCGCCCATCGCCCGGCAGATCATCCGCGAACTGCATGAGGCCGTCCAGGAACACGGCGAGAAAGCGCTCTACCAACGCTAGGCCAGAGCGGAGACCCGACGGGCCAGCCCGACGGCCGCGTCATTCCTTAAGCCCTGAACTCCCTCATTCCTTCCCCACCCCGGATAACCCAGGGGGCACCCGCCTGACCGCGGGTGCCCGGGCCCGGGCTTGGGATGCGCCCCCCGCGGCGGCCCCCGATCCGATCGGGACCAGCCATAACCGCGCGGCCCGCGGTCCCACCAACCCCTAACCCCCTAACCCTATCACGACAAGGAGTCCGCTAGACGGAAATCGCATATGTCGACAAACATCGCACAATCATTCATCAAGCACTTCCAGTCGGACGTGCACATGGAATACCAACGCGTGGGTTCCAAGTTGCGCAACACCGTCCGCTCGAAGAACAATATCCAGGGGTCTTCGACCACCTTCCAGAAGATCGGCAAGGGCACGGCCTCGACCAAGGCCCGGCACGGCATGGTCCCGGTGATGAACCTGGATCACAACCCGGTCGAATGCCAGTTGGCCGATTTCTACGCCGGCGACTGGGTCGATTCCCTGGACGAGCTGAAGACCAACATCAACGAACGCCAGGTCATCGCCCGGGCCGGCGCCAACGCGCTGGGCCGTAAGACGGACGAGTTGGTCGTCGAACAGTTAGACACCTCGACCAACTATTCCGGATCCGGCGTCGATGGCCTGACCAAGGACAAAGTGCTGACCGCGTTCGAGATGCTGGGCGACGCCGATGTGCCCGATGACGGCGACCGGTTCGCCGTCATCGGCTGGAAGCAATGGACCGACCTTCTGAAGATTCCCGAGTTCTCGGACATGGACTTCGTCGGGTCGGAAGACCTGCCGTGGCGCGGCATTCAGGCCAAGCGTTGGTTGGGCACTTTGTGGATTCCCCACTCGGGGCTGACCAAGAGCGGCAACATCCGCCATTGCTATTGGTACCACAAAAGCGCCGTCGGCCACGCCGTCGGCAAGGAAGTGAAGACCGACGTCACCTGGCACGGCGACCGGGCGTCCAACTTCATCAACAACATGATGAGCCAGGGCGCCTGCCTGATCGATCCGGCGGGTGTCATCTCGCTGCGCTGTCTGGAAAGCTAAAGGAGGACATCCATGGCATACAAATCCAACGACTTGAGCGTCCTCAGCTACGCCAACGGCTTTACGCTTTGGCATTACGCGACCCAGGACACGGCCGCCGACGTGGACACGGCGGGATACTTCAATGAAGCGTCCCACATGATCCGCCAAGGCGACATGATCATGGCCAATGTCGATACGGACGGCACCCCCGCCGCCGGCATCTTCCTGGTCAACGCGAACACCGGCGGCGTCGTCGACGTTGCCGACCTGACCGCGGTGGGCGCAACGGACACCGACTAGACCCGAGACCGCCACCGTCATGAGGACCGCCGGTCCTCGAACGCAAAGGGCGTCCCTGCGAAGACGCGGGGGCGCCCTTTGCCCTTTTCATGCCGTTACCAAAGGAGACATTCCCATGGCGCTCAGCCCCATCGCCATATGCTCGCGCGCGCTTCTCAAACTGGGCGGATCGACCATCGCGTCCTTCGAGGAAGGCACCGCCGAGGCCGAGATCGCGGCCAACCTATACCCGTCGGTGCGCGACGCCATCCTGTCGGCGCACCCCTGGAGCTTCGCCACCGCGCAACAGCGCCTGCCGGTCCTGGCCGCCGATCCGGTTGCCGATTACGCCAATGCGTTCCAGTTGCCGGCCAACTTCCTGCGCGCCCTCTCCGCCGGCGGCGACGGCCGCGGCCAGGGCTTGGAATACCGGATCGCCGAAAAACGCCTGCATTGCAATTCGGACACGGTGATCCTGACCTACATCTTCCGCCCCGCCGAATTGGATTTCCCGCCGTTCTTCGATCAGGCGTTGATCGTCCGGCTGGCGGCCGAATTCTGCATTCCGCTGACCGAAAGCACATCGCGGGCCGAGGTTCTGCACCGCCTGGCCGATCAGGAGTTGGGCCGCGCCAAGACCGTCGATGCACAACAGGAAACCCCCGGCCGGATCGACGACTTCTCCTTGATCGAGGTACGCAGCTGATGCCCCGCTTAACCACACAGAAATCGAACTTCACCGCCGGTGAAGTTTCGTCGCGCCTGCTGGGCCGGGGCGATCTGCGGTCCTATGCCAATGGCGCCTCCCGGCTGCGCAACGTTTTCATCCAACCGACCGGCGGGGTCGAACGGCGGACCGGCACGCGCTACATCGCCGACGCGCCCGGACCCGGCCGCCTGATCGCCTTCGAGTTCAATACGCAACAGGTTTACTGCCTCTGCCTCACCGACCAGCAAATGGACGTGTTCACCGACGGCGCCAAGACGGCGACCGTCGCCGTGCCCTGGACCGAGGCGCAGGTACCGCAAATCGACTGGGTACAAAGCGCCGACACCCTGTTGATCGTCAACCCGGACGTCCCGCCCAAGAAGATCACGCGCACGTCCCACGCCGATTGGCAGGTCGCCGATTGGGAATATGCGGAAAAGGACGGGCGCATTTTTCAACCTCACCACAAGTTCGCCAGGGCCGAGGTGACCATGGCCGCGAGCGCGACAACGGGCACGGTGACCTTGACGGCGTCAAGCGACGTCTTCGTCGGTGACCATGTCGGCGCCCGGTTCCGACTGGCCAACAAGGAGGTCGAGATCACCGCCGTGAGCAACGGGACGACGGCCACGGCCACGGTCAAGGAAACGCTGGCCAGCACCGTGGCG
>JANQIJ010000134.1 GCA_028282185.1 Rhodospirillales bacterium | reverse complement strand
CTTGGGTTCGGTCAGTCTATATAATACAGAGGCAAGAGCAAGTCCGTGGCGTCGCAGCCTCGGCTGGCCGGCTCCTCTGTAGCATGCTGCCATATATGCCATGGCTGCTGGCCGGCCCCGGCGCCTTGTCGGTCGCGTTCCTGTTCATGGCCGCCATGCCGGTTTGGGTGCCGCCGGGGGCGGGCGGGGTCGACAACATTACCCTTCCCCTGTTCTTCGCGCCGTTGTTCTGGGCCCTCGCCTTCGTTTATGCCTGCCTGGAAGAAAACCTGCTTCGCGGCACGGTGGTCATTCTGGGCGCGGTCGTTGTTCAGATCATGATCGTGGCTTCCGCCTTCATGGGGGGCGGGTGAGATGCTGGACTCCCTGTCGCAAACGCAGGTCAAGCGGCTCACCGCCGTGCACGGCTGGTCCGGGGTAATTCTAGGCCTGTTGCTCTATGCCGTCGTCATCACCGGCACCGTGGTCGTTTTCGCCGACGAGATCGAAACCTGGTCGCTGGGCGGGACGGGGGAAGAGCACAGCCTGTCGGGCATCCCCGGCGTTGACGCCAAGGTGCGGGACGCGCTGTTTCCCATGGGCAAGGGGTATTTGAAAGAAGTCCAGATCCGCCCGACCATCGACGGCCACCTGCGGGTCTTCCCCCATGTCCACGCCGTGAATCCGAAAACCGGCGAGCTGGGGGACCTGGGCCGGATGATGATCATCGACCGGGAGACCGGCGCCTATCGTCTTAAGGAAGAGGGGTTCTCCTCGGACAATCCCCATTGGTTCGAGGGCAGCGCCCTTTCGGAATTTCTCGTCGATGTCCATGTGCAGCTCTACATGCCCCGGCCCTGGGGCCTCATCGTCACGGGCATTCTGGGGCTCCTGACCATGGCGGCGGGGGTCACGGGTTTGCTAATGCATCGCCATGTGATCCGCGACCTGTTCGTCGCCGAACGGCCGGGGGCGCGCCTGGTCTCGTCCCGGGACCGTCATGTCCTGGCCGCCAGTTGGTCCCTGCCGTTCACCTTTCTATTGGGCTTCACCGGCTCGTTCCTCAGCTTCGCGATCAGCATCGGTCTGCCGATGATGGCCATGGTCGCCTTCGGCGGGGACCGGGAAAAAATGATCGAAACGCTGTTGGCCGCCCCCAAACAGGAGGATCATCGCCCTGTCCCCTCGACGGACTTGAACGCGGTCATCGCCGATGCGGCCAAGCGGGCCGGCGGCCCGGTGAACGCCATGACGGTCATGAACTACGGCCGGGCCGATGCGGTCATTCAGACGTCCCATGACGCGCAAGACGGCGAGATGATGCCCGTCAACATGGTTTATGACGGGGCCAGCGGCGCGTTCATGGGTGAGAAGCCGTTGATCGGCAAGCAAGCCTCCGTCGGCGGCACGCTTGTAGAATTGGTGTTCCCCCTGCATTTCGGGTCCTTCGCCGGGGTTCTGTCCAAATCGGTCTGGGTCGGGCTGGGGGGCGCCATGTGCTTCGTGATCCTTTCGGGCCTGCGGCTTTGGGTGAAGCGGCGCGGGGAAGACGCCCTTTGGCGCAACTTCGGGGTCGCCGTGGTCACCGTGGGCTATGGCCTGCCCTTCGCCATGGTCGCCTCCGCCCATGCCTTTTTCCTGGCCCGATACGCCGGCGACGCCGCATGGTGGACCGGGGCCGGGTTCCTTATCGGTGCGGCCCTCGGCATTTTGATCGGCCTGGCGCTCCGCGAGAGTAAGCGCCTGGGCCGCACGTTCTGCCGGTTGCTGGCCGCCGGCTGTCTGCTGCTGCCGGTGATCCGCATGGCGACCGGCGGCGCGGCCTGGATCGGGTCCGGCGGTCCGGCCACGGGCGCCGTCATCGCAATCGACATGGCTTTCCTCCTGATGGGGGCGGGTCTTTGGTATGCGACGGGCCGTGGGAACGCCCAACCGGCCGACCTGCGGCCGGAGCCCGCCGAATGACCTTGGGTTTGACCCTCACCGCCGTCCTGGTCAGCGCTGGGGCCGTTGCTTATCTCATGGCGACGGACCCCAAGCGCCGGCGCGCGTTCGATCGGCCCGAGCCCGTCCGGGGACGGTCGCCCTGGGCGGCCAGCCTGATCCTTTTCTTGCCCGGCATCGTTTTGGGATATCTGGGTAACTGGTCCGCTTTTACGATTTGGTTCGCCGCCATCACGGTGATCGGCTGGGGCATGGTGGCCGTTTCCCCCCGGCAATGGACCAGAGCCGGGAACATGTTGCTCAGGGTCAACCGCGCGGCCGCCGAGCGGGTCTCCATGTCCTGGGCGCGGCTCCGTGCCTATACGCGGGCGGTCTCCGCCTTATCCAAACGGTTCGAGGCCGCCGAAGACCGCGTCGCGGAATTGGAACGACGCGTGGCGGGCCTGGAACAGGCGCTGGCGGCGGCGACATCGGGAGACTCAGGCGCAATAAACCAGGGTACGGAGCACACCGAGGCGGCCCTTGTCCCGCGCGAAGCGGCGGAATAGTCCTCCGGAAACCACCGCGCCTGCGGCTTGTCCCTGTCGCCGACCCCTCTTTCGGATCGGACAGAATGGTTCCAAGTGACCTGCTCCCCAAATTCTTCCGCATGATATTGAGCGGTTTCTCGTAAGGACACATTCGCTTTGCCAGTTTCATCCAGATTGATTTGTCTGATGTCTCGGTCCTTTTGAGCAATGCCCGTTTCGATCTTGTCCATTTCAGTTTCGGTGAAGCGTTTTCCACGGGCTTCTTCGGCGGCGTCTTGAAGCCGTTCACGTGCACCAGTGCCGATGGGGCCTTCGTTGCCGGCGACCTGACCCGCAATCTTGGCATAAGCAGGACTGATTTGTTCCAGGGTTTTCCAATAGGCGCGGACGTCGCCGCGGTCGAGATGGTTGCTTGCGGCATCCAGAATCTTCTGATGGCGCGCAGGGGTGGTGGTTTGCTCCGGCATGGGAACATCCTTTCTTTAGGTTTAGTGGATTTAGGGAGAGGTCGAATTATTTGGCAGGCATGATGCCCAGGTCCCGGCAGCGGTTGACGGCAAAGGATCGATCCGCCGGGAAATCGATCCAGGAACAGACGCGCTCGTAAATTAGGTTCCAAATAGGATTGGTAAATTCCAATACACGCCGATCAAAACGAATATCTATGACCAAACCATCAAATAGAATGCGGCTTATTTGGCAATGCGGAACGATGGTTAGGCCCATTTTTTTGCTGCAGTACACGAAGTGATTACCCTGTCCGGTGTAAAAAGTTTCGTGGTCTTGGGTAAAAAAACCTTCTCGAATCCGGGCAGCGATCACCTGCTTTTTGCGCCGAACATTCTCCGGCTTCAACAAGTTCGCGCATGTGCTTCTCGTAATAATCTTCTCTCAAGTGCGAGAAAATGGATTTTGCATGGATGCTCAAATGTTCAGGTGAGGCCTGGGGCTGTTTCAATCGACTAAGCAATTCAAGAGAAGGTGGCATAACATCAGGTGTTTGGGCATGCAGTTGTATGCTTTGCCCAAGTTTGTTTTTGATGCGGATTTCTCTATCAGGCAGTCATTCGAAGTCCCGCAAATACCCCACCGGAATTTTCATGCGAATGCCGGAGATTTCGTAGACTTGGAACGCCGGTGTTTCTTGGTTGGGCGCGTCTTTGGTGTTCCCGACGGCTCCATGCGCGGGCGGCCAGGCCAGAAGCGCCATTACAGATGCCAGAAATAGAAATCGTGTCATGGATGTATCGTGGCCCCCGGCAAATCTCAAACCGAACATGGGATCGAGGGGGGGCGCCTGTCAACGGATCAGAACGTATCCAAAAACCCGCTCGGATTACTCCGGCGAGATGCGGGCGCACCTGTCCTATTCGTTAAAAGAACATTTATGCGGAAGTCAAACGGAAACGATGGTTACGACCATCCTCATGCGCACCGAAAAACGGGCCTGGAGAGACGTTTCCCCGAAATCGCCCCAGAAACGCCAGGTCGGCCGAAATTCCCGCCAAGAGAGACGCCCAATAGGGGGCTAAGCCTTTGAATTATCGGAAAGTCTCAGAAGAGACTTGCGAACCGGCGTTTTCACTGGTGAGGAATGGCGGTGGGGGCAGTCGGGTGTGAAGAAGTCTCTGGCACGGGTTCCCTGAACTATAGGGAAAGTGCAGGGAAAATTTATGATTTCCACGTCTGATTAATGAATCTTCGGCTATGAAGGGCGCTGGGAACCAAATTTATCACTATCAATTCCCTAACCTTGAGAACAGGGAATTTTTCGTTCGAAAGCAGGGAAATAATAAACGCGGGCGCCCGCTGATCTGTTCGCAGCATGGTACGGTGTGGTCGAAGGCGCCTTGGCCAACATCCGCCTTGATCCCGCCATACGCCACTCTACAATTCAAAGCATGAAGGGGTATTTGTCCATTCCATTGGTTGTGGCGCTCGTGATCCTTTCGGCTCCGGTTCCGGCCGACACCGGTTTCAAGACCCTGCCGTTTACTCCTGCGCCTTCGGATGGCTGTGTAGGGACGCCGGAGACTCCAATCTGCGCTATCCTTACGTATAGAGCCTGCATCAAGTGGAGCCGCCCCGACCTTTGCCAGGCTGTCGGCCACGCCCCGACCTACATGGCGGAGGGGGTGGATATTGGCATTGGCCGGTTCAGTGTCTTCGAAGCGCGGGTTATCGACCAAAAGCCGCTGACTGCAAACGACATCCCCTCATGGACAGGCAACGTCGGAGCCTGGGTCAAAAAAGAGCATCCATCCCCCAAATGGCGGCCGGGCGATTTGGCCGTACTCACCGAATGGTGGGGCCGCAGTCCAGACAGCGGTTGCCTCACGCGGACCCGTGACGACCCGAGAAAGGAGATGGGGGAGGGATGCCCTCTGGTGGAAAGGGACCGTTACGACGTGGATTTCACCCACGTCCTTCGGAAGGACGGAAACAAATGGCGGGTCCTCTATGTGCACTTCGATCCCACCGATCACGGCGATTTTTGGCGTGCCTTCTGGAACCGGAAGTGATCGAACCGCGCGTGTTCGTTCCGGCCATGGCGGATCAAGGTATCGCCCAGGACCGCTGCCGCCTCGGGATCGCCGATTTCACGATAGGCCTTGGCACCCCGGCCGCCCACGTCCTTGAGCGCGAAGTCGGAATAGGCCCGATAGACCTTCGCACGGTCCTCTCCAGTTAAGTTTACGGGCGCGGTGCCTTTCGAAACGCCTTTCAGAAAACCCTTGTCGATCAGGTCATTCATGGTCGTTCGTGTGATACCGGCGGCTGCGCCGTTCGCAGGGTCGAGTTGTCCCCCGCCCTCGGCAGCGAAGATTTCCATGTAGGCGCGGCGCTCGGCATCTGTGACATCTGGAAGCTTGGAAAACGAATCGTTTTGCTTGCTCCACTCTCCGGGAGGTCTTCTTTGTTTGAAAAAGTCACTCTTGTATCCTGGAACCGGCGGCGGTTTGTGCGTGCCGCTGTTCGCGGGCGCGAGACCTTTGTCGTCACCGGTACCTGTCGAAAGCAACCAAATCGCGCTATCGAAATCGCTGGCCTTGGGTTTGGTTGTGGTGTTGGGCGTTGACCGTTGAGATGGTGCGTTGCTTGCAATGGCCTGACTTTGGGACGGACCCGCATCCCTGGCCGCCATGACCTGATTGAGGCGCCGGACGAT
>JANQIJ010000122.1 GCA_028282185.1 Rhodospirillales bacterium | reverse complement strand
TGGCTGGCTGAACAAGGCCGACCGCGCGGCCGACGATCGCCCCGAAACCACCTTCGAGCCAGCCACCGCGCCCGCCCGGGTCTGGGCGGCCGCCCCCGGTTGGCGGGGACAGGAGGTTGGCGTCAGTGAAGAGGACGCGCCGTCGCCAGGCACCGATGTGGCCATCGGGTACGAAGGCAAGGTTCCAAAACTGCCGCCAGCGGCACAGGCTGCGGCAACGGCCGTTGCCGTTGCGCCGCCGGAAACGGTAACCGGCGATCTGTCCGGGCAAACCGAGCCAGTCAGTCAGTCTACCGAGAGCAGCATCCTGCCGTCCGCCGCAAAGATGGCCGAACCGGCGGCACAGCCAATCACCCTGGAACCGGATGCCCCCAAGCCAAAAACAAACGGCTCGGCCACCAACGGGTCCGCCGGCAAAGCGGAAACCATTTTGGCCAACGTTCCCGACCGTTCGGTGACCGCCGACCCTGAACCCGCCGCCGAACCAGAACCAGCCCCTGTTGCCAAAACCGAGGAGCCCGCTGCCGACCCGGAGACGGAAGCGGCCCAACCGTCCGGCGCGGCGGCCGACCGGGACTGGTTAGCACGTCCCAGCCGTTCGATCGGCGGCAGCGTAGGCAAGACCGAACCACAGGAACGGAGCTGGCTTACCAAGCCATCGCGCTCAATCTGAAGTCCACTAACAAATTGCGCTGGATTTTCGTTAACTGAGGGGTGATATAGAGCGCGCCTCAAGGCCGCCGCCTTAGCTCAGTTGGTAGAGCATCGCATTCGTAATGCGAGGGTCGCAGGTTCGAGTCCTGCAGGCGGCACCATCTCCTGACTCAGCGTCAATAGAACAAATAGCCCCTCTTGGCAGCGTCTTGAGAGGACGCGAATGCTGCTGGGAAAAATTAGGGTGCGTTTTCTCGTTATGCGTGTATTATCATATGCGCGCTTTGCATAAGATTCCCGCTTACGGCGGTCTTATGCCGATGTCTCGGCGATACCGTTCTCGATTCTTACCCGTGCCCTAGGCGTGCTCAAACGTGGGGAGCGCTGGCGTAGCGATGGATCCCAAAGACCTTCACACGCGGCTCATAGCCGGTCCGGATGAGCTCACCAAACCTGTCGGCCGCAACAAGGAAGGTGTCGCGGAGTCCGAATCGACACACCCCCCTTCAGAGGTGTTTGAGCAGGAGATCGAGGCGCTTTCGGAGTTCGTTGCCAAGGTCAAACGCGGAGAGAGCTTTGAGCATTTGGCTCGGGAATACGGCCGATCAATCGCCACCGTTCATGCTTGGGTGACACAATCGCTTTGCCGCGACCGGGCTCCCATGGTCAATGATCAGCAAAAGGAAACATGCGACTCGCCACAGGAGTAGAGCGTCAATCCCGATGGCGGGTCTGTTCGGGCAGTGGCATCTCAATCAGAAGTCCCGCTTTGTCGGCAGCGGCGGCGGCTGCCGCTTGTCGGCTATGTCGCGATCACCCACCCGACCAGGGATAGCGCTTTGCCAGCCGCAACATCGCGGTCAGCGCAGGTCCGTGGCGGCGTCCCGCGACCGTGACCAACGCCACCGTCCTCGTCACTTCCGGCTCGCTTAGCGGGCGGGTGCTGATGCCCTCATGGGTGGGCAGGTATTCCGGCATGATGGTGCAGCCCAGGCCGGCGGCGACCATGGCCTGCACCCAGTCTTCCCGTTCAGAGGAATAGCGGACCTGGCCACCCTTGGGTTCGGCGGCGCCCAGGGCGCGGAAATGGTCGGGGAACTCGCAATGGACGCGGGTCAGATAGTCCTGGCCGTCCAGCAGACCTAGCGGGACGTCGTTGCGGTCGGAGAAGGGGTGGCCTTGGGGGAAGGCGAGGACGTAGCGCTCGCGGTAGAGCGGCACGGCGTGCAACCCCTCGGGCAGGCTAGGGGCGGCAAGCAGGGCGGCATCGAAACGGCCCTCTTCCATGGCCTGAACCAAATCGCGGCTTGGCGCCTCGGTCACCTCCAGCTCCAGGGCCGGCAACTCGTCGCGCAAGCGGGACAGGAAACCGGTCATGCGGGTCGGCGCGATGGTCGACATGACGCCCAGCCGGATGGCGGACCGTTCGGCCTCCAGAAAGCTGCTGGCATCCAGCCGGGCCGCCTCGCTGGCCGATTGCAGGGCTTGCAGGTGCGGGCGCACGCGATGGCCCAGTTCCGTCAGGATGGTCTTGTTGCGGTGACGGTGAAATAGCGGCCCGCCAAACTCATCCTCCAGCTTGCGGATGGCCTTGGTCAGCGAGGGCTGGGCCACGTGACAAGCCTCGGCCGCCCGGGTGAAATTCCAAGCATCGCACACGGCCAGGAAATAGCGGACCTGGTGCATTTCCATAGCTATTGCCTTCTTTATTGTCCGAACTACGGCGTCAAAATCTGTTTCACCATAGATAACGTCTATGAAAACGACAGCCAATCGGTATTTCAAACCTCCCCTGAACAGGCCCATCTTGGCTATGTCGCAAGCGGGATCCGTGCCCATTCAGTCGCCCGGGGCCGGGTCCCGCAAACTGAATTGAAACAAGCCGGCCAGCCAAGGCGCTGGCATCTGGATTTATCGAAGGAGCCAACCATGACCCGCAATCTGTTCGCCGCGGCCTTCGTCGCCGTCGCGCTTCTGTTCAACGCTTCAGCCGCCCTCGCCGGATCCGGCACGAAGGGGACCTTCACCGGCGCGTCGGACCACATAACGACCGGCACGGTCGAGATCGTCCAGGAAGGCGGCAGCTATGTCGTCAAACTGGGTCCGGACTTTTCGCTGGACGGCGCCCCGGACCCGAAGGTCGGGTTTGGCAAGGACGGCCAGTATGTCGATGGCACGTTGATCGGCATTCTGAAGTCGCTGACCGGTGAGCAGGACTACGTCGTCCCCGCCTCGCTCGACATCAGCGATTTCAACGAAGTCTATATCTGGTGCGAACAGTTCAGCGTGCCGCTGGGCGTTGCCTCGCTGAAGTAGGGCCTGGGACGCGCCACCATGACGTAGTGCTGGTTGGCCGGGTGTTCCCCCTTGTGCCCGGCCCAACCCGCGACCGCGCGGACAAGGACTAGCTCGCCTTCCCCAGAGTTAGCTAGTTCGCAATATTGTCCAGCGCATAGCCGGCGGACCGGACCGTACGTATCGGATCGGGTTCGCCGGCTTCGTTTAGGGCCTTGCGCAACCGGCGGATATGCACATCCACGGTGCGGATTTCCACATAGACATCGCGGCCCCACACCGCATCCAACAGATGTTCGCGGCTGAAGACCCGGCCCGGGCTGTGCATCAGATGCTGGAGCAAGCGGTATTCCGTTGGGCCCAGTTTGACCGATCGGTCGCCCCGGCGAACCTTGTGGGCCGGCTGGTCCATGATGATGTCGCCAACCTCCAGTACTTCTTCATCGCGGGCGGACCCGACCCGGCGCAGCACCGCGTTGATCCGGGCGCTCAACTCGGCCATGGAAAAAGGCTTGATAAGGTAATCGTCGGCCCCGTTTTCCAGGCCGCGCACCCGGTCGGCTTCCTCGCCCCGGGCCGTCAGCATGATGATCGGGATCTGGCGCGTTGACCGTTCACGGCGCAAGGCCCGGCAGACGCCCAAGCCGGACCGGCCCGGCAACATCCAGTCCAGCAAAATCAAGTCCGGCAGCTCGTCGCGCGCCTTGTCGATGGCGTCTTCGCCATCCTCGGCCATGGTGATGTTGTAGCCCTGGCGTTCCAGGTTGAACCCGATCATGGCTGAATGATCGACCTCGTCATCCACGACCAGAATACGAGCCTTCGCTCCATCGCTGCCTTGTCGCACCGTCATTTTCCGCTTATCCGACCTTTGGTTACCACCGCCCTCTTGCCCACTTCTCCCTGCCGTTCAGCTGATCTCAGCCCGCTTCGTCGTCGGGCGCTTGATCGGTGTTGCCGACATCCGCATCGACAAGCGCAAAGCTCGTCCGATCGCTTTTGGGCCGATCGTCCGCCAGCATCCTGCCTTCGGCGATATAAAAGACCGTTTCGGCGATGTTGGTGGCGTGATCGCCGATCCGTTCGATGTTCTTGGCCATGAACAAAAGATGGGTCGATGCCGTGATGTTGCGGGCATCTTCCATCATGTAGGTCAACGTTTCGCGGAAGATGCCGTTGTAAAGATCGTCCACTTCCTCATCGCGTTTCCAGACCTGGAGCGCCTTTTCCACATCCCGTTCGGCATAGGCGTACATGACGTCGCTGATGGCCTCGCGCACTAGCCGACCCATCAGCGGAATGCCATGGACGGGCCGCATGGGCGGCGCCTGCACGATGGCGCTGACGCGCTTGGCCACGTTGGCGGCATAATCGCCGATGCGTTCCAGATCGACGGAGATCTTTAGGGTCGACACCGTCTCCCTCAGGTCGGCCGCAACCGGCGAGCGGAGCGCCAGTAACCGAACCGCCGCGGCGTCGATCTCATGCTCGTATTCATCCAGCCGGCCGTCATTG